>CAZJRH010000254.1:0-2018 GCA_964548215.1 uncultured Nitrospirota bacterium | reverse complement strand
TCCACCGATGTTGCAGTATCCGCTCGCCTAGTTCATGATCCTCCCCATAGGACGAACCAATATGGTTCATGTCGGATCCACCCACTGCCATGAAAACCTCTTTTCGGACCGAAAAATTGCAACCTGTTAGTCTAATTCGTGTATTTGTTTTGCTTTCCAAAAGGCAGCGGCCAGTCGGTGCCAGGATTCGTCCGGCAACTGCCCCTATTCGGGGATCATTGTAATACGACAAGTGGTTTTGAACGAAGGCTTTTTCGAAAACAACGTCGTCATCCACAAATACCAACACTTGCCCTTTTGCCGTATTGGCTCCGAGGTTGCGAGCCAATGGTAGAAAGGGACGGGCGACAAAAATGTAGCGAACCGAGGGCAGAAGCACCACTTCTGAAAGGAACTGAGCGGTCGGCGGGGTATGAATCGGCGTCTGATCCACAATAATGAGCTCATCGGAAGGTCGGAGAGCGGCTAAAGCGTATTTGATTGTATCAACTAAGACCGTCTCCCTTTTGTACGTGGGGATTATCAGCGAAGCCGATACACGATCCGCACAGAACATGAATGCTACCTCAAACCGTAAAAACTCGTCTAGGAGCTCTGTCATTCATTTTTCAAGTATGCAGTCGCACTACTGTCCGGTTATATGTCGAATAACGTCAACTGTTTATGACTAGGCGTTTTTTCTTTTGGTTCGCCGAGTGCGTTTAACACGGTAAAAAGCTGGTTTTTCTCGAAAAGCGTGATGCTGAGAATTTGTAAGATTTCGCTCAAACTGCGGTCCAGCGCGAGTTCCTTCTTCAAGATCGCCACGAGGACATACACGCTGATCGAGATCCACACTTGCGTTCGGACGGCGTTCGGCGAGTTGCCGTAGAACGTCTTGATGCGCAGGTGCTGCTTGATCCATTTGAAAAATAATTCCACTTGCCAGCGGCACTTGTAAAGTTGCGGGATCGTGATGGCGGGCAGGTGAAAATTGTTGGTCAGAAAAACGAACCGCTTGTCCGTGTCGGCGTCGTGGTAGCTGATTCGACGCAGCGGCACCGGATATTGCAACGCGGTTTTCAGACCTTGCAGCACAATCGTTTGATCGCTGCGCAGTCCGGTGCTCTTGTCGACGCGACGACGCGAATGGCGCGCGTAGTCCAGATTGCGTTTGGCGCGAATGACGAAGAACGCCATACTCTCGGTGAAGCGGTACAAGCGGCGAAAATCGACGTAGCCGCGATCCATCATGTAGAAGGCCGTGGGTTCGGGCACGAACTCGTCGAGCGCTTTGACATCGTTGGTTTTGCCGTCGGTGATGTGGATAAAACAAGGGATATTGCCGTGCAGATCGATCAGCGTGTGCAGTTTGACGGCTCCCTTGCGTCTGCGGAACTTGGCCCAGGGAAAGAGCGAAAGACAAAGATCGATGGTCGTCGAATCGAAAGCGTAAGCAGGCTGATCCAGATCGACGGCGAAGGCATCGTTGGCATAGAGCTTCTGCGCGTGAGCGATGAGGACATGGGCGAAGTCGCTGTAGATGCGCCAGTCGCGTCGCTCGTTGGCGTCGGCCAAGGTGCTGCGTGAGACCTTGCCGCGAAAGCCAGCGTGATAGAGATTGGCGGACATGGCCCGCAGACAAGTTTCGATGTCGCGCAAACTGTCGCGGTACGTCAGTTGGGCAAAGGCCATACAGAGGAACTGATCGAGGCATGAAAATCGTCGTCGTCGCCGATGGCCCCGGTAACGCCGAATGCACTTGTTGAATTCGTGCTTCGGTAAGAAGTCGAGGAGCTGCGCAAAAACGGTTCGACCGGAGTTCATGTGCCATCCCTTGCCAGATGTTCAGGCAGAAAGAATGGCTCAAATGTACGACCGAATTGAAATCGAAAACAGTCATGGCCGAACCTAGATCATAGATACAGAATAAGTTGCGTCAAAAACCGGAAACGTTAACCGGACAGTAGTGGCCCATTTTCCCTAAGATCAGCATGTCGCGGCGTTTCGACCTTGCTGGACCGAGCGAGATGAGATCT
>CAZJRH010000253.1:0-2209 GCA_964548215.1 uncultured Nitrospirota bacterium | reverse complement strand
CGGCGACCCCAAGACGCTCTTTCCCGACACGGCCGGGCTGGTCGAAGCGGCCAGGATCCTGGTCAAGGAAGGGTTTATCGTGCTGCCCTATACGAATGACGATCCGATCGTGGCCAAGCGGCTGGAGGAGGTCGGTTGCGCGGCGGTTATGCCGATGGCCGCGCCGATCGGCTCGGGGCTCGGCATCCGGAATCCCTATAATCTGAGGATCATCATGGAAACGGTGCGCCTGCCCATCATCGTGGACGCCGGGGTGGGCACGGCCTCCGACGCCGCCGTCGCCATGGAGCTGGGCAGCGACGGCGTGCTGATGAACACGGCGATCGCGGGCGCGAAAGATCCGATCGCGATGGCCACGGCCATGCGCTATGCCGTGCTGGCGGGCCGCCTGGCCTACCGGGCCGGCAGGATAGAGAAAAAACTCTATGCGACGGCTAGCAGCCCGCTGTCGGACATGATCGAATAGTCCCCAACGGCGCCATCGGATGCCGAGCGTCGGTCTGACACGCGAGCCATGACGCACCTCGATGTTGGCGATGGGGGTTATCAGGGGGAGCTGAGCACGCTCCCCCTGATTTAAATGAATCGCGTGATCAATTTTTCTCTCTATCTGATTACAGACCGGCACAACACGCGTGGCCGGCCGCTGCCCGATGTGGTGGGCGAGGCGGTGCGGGCCGGCCGGTGCGCCGTGCAACTGCGCGAGAAGGATCTTCCCACCCGGGAGTTGCTGGCGCTCGCGCACCAGGTGCGGGAACGGACCAAGCGCGTCCCGCTGCTGATCAACGACCGTCTCGACATCTGCTGGGCCGCGGAAGCGGACGGTGTGCATGTGCGCGGGGACAGTCTGCCGACGGCCGTCGTCCGGCGCCTGCTGGGAGATCAAAAAACGATCGGCGTTTCCGTGCATTCCCTGGACGAGGCCCTGCGCGCCGAGCAGGAGGGGGCGGATTTCGCGCTCTTCGGCCCCGTCTACGCCACGCCGTCGAAAGCTGAATACGGCCCGCCGCAGGGCGTCCAAGCGTTAGAGGCGGTTGCGCGCCGGGTGCGCATACCCGTCTTCGCCGTGGGCGGTGTCACCGCCGAGCGCGTGGGCGAGCTGGTGAGCGCCGGCGCGCGCGGCGTCGGGCTGATTTCGGCGGTGTTCGGCGCCGACGATGCGCAACAAGCCGCGTCGGCCGTCATGCGCGCGCTGGATCGGGCGTTCGACGCGGCCTCGGGCGCCCGTTCCTGACTTTTCGACGATCCGGCTGCTGGCCGCGCGGCCTCGTGCGCGCAAAAATTTCGAATCAAAAGTTGACCGTCTCCAACTTCGGTGATAGAATAATTTTTGTACGAGGGAATTGCACTGATCGCGATGGAGGACCGACGGCGATGGTGCTTGGATTTGACGCAGTGTTGCAGGACTCCCGCCAGATGATGTGGTTTGTTCCTCGAGGTATGACCACCCGAGGGATGCTCCGATGAAGCGCGCCGAAGAATACGAGCGGGAACTCGAAAAGCTCCACGTGCAGGTCGCGTCGATGGAGCAGGAACTTCGCGAACTGCGGCAGAGTCGCGTCCAGCTGGAACAGGCCTTCAAGCAGAATGAAAAACTGGTTGCGGCGCTGCAGGAGGCCAAGAGCCAGATCGAGGCGTTGAAGCTCGAAGTTGAAAAGCTGTCGGCCCCGCCCTCCACCTACGGCATTTATTCCTCCCCCAATGACGACGGGACGATCAACGTGTTTGTCGGCGGCCGGAAAATGAAGGTCAATCTCCGGCCGAACATCGCGGCCGATGCCTTGCGCAAGGGCCAGCAATTGATTCTGAACGAGGCGCTCAACGTCGTGGAAACCTGCGAGTTTGAAATGCAGGGCGAAGTGGTGCGGGTGAAGGATCTCCTGGACAATCAGCGCGCCATTGTTACGCTGCGCATGGACGAGGAGCGCGTGGCGGAACTGGCCGAGCCGCTGACCAACGAACGGCTGAGCGTGGGCGACCAGCTGATGTTTGATCCCCGCTCGGGGTATCTGCTGGAGCGGTTGCCGAAATCGGAAGTCGAAGAGGTGGTACTGGAGGAAATCCCCGATATCACCTACGAGGACATCGGGGGCCTCAGAGAGCAACTCGAACAGGTGCGCGACGCCGTCGAGCTGCCCTTTCTCTATCCGGAGCTTTTTGCCGAGCACCATCTGGCGCCGCCCAAGGGCGTGCTCCTGTACGGCCCGCC
>CAZJRH010000252.1:0-2905 GCA_964548215.1 uncultured Nitrospirota bacterium | reverse complement strand
CCGGCCAGCGCGCCCAGCACGCCGGCCTCCTGGCAGGTGGGGATCAGTCCCGCCGGCGGCGGCTCCTTGAAAATGCAGCGGTAGCAGGCGCTCTGGCCGGGCAAGATGGTCATCACTTGTCCGACGAAGCGTAGAATGCCGCCGTGGACCAGCGGCCGGCCGGTGAAGATCGCCGCGTCGTTGGCGAGAAATTTGGTCGGAAAATTGTCGGTGCCGTCGATGATGACGTCATATTGCTCGAACAGCGCCCGCGCGTTCTCGGCCGTGAGCCGTTCCTTGTAGGGAACCACGGTGACGTCCGGATTGAGCGCGGCTATTTTAGCCTGCGCCGATTCGACTTTAGGCCGGTTGACGTCGGGCGTATGGTGGATGATCTGCCGGTGCAGGTTGGAGAGGTCGACCACGTCACCGTCGATGATGCCGATCGTGCCGACACCGGCCGCGGCCAGATAGAAGGCCACCGGCGAGCCCAGGCCGCCGGCGCCGATGACCAGCACCCGGGCGCGGAGAAACTTTTCCTGACCCGTACCGCCGACTTCGGGCAGCAGGATATGGCGACTGTACCGTTGCTCCTGAGTGTCAGTAAATCGGCTCATCAATCGGCCATCATACCATGTGTTTACGCCAGCTTGCCACATTCTGGCCGGGAAGGCCTGGGCGAGGCGATTTCGGGATAAATTACACTGCCTCGAAGTACTTTTCGATACTAAAATAACGGTCGCCCCGGTCGGGCAGCACCGTGACCACCGTAGTGCCGGGGCCCAGTTGCTGGGCCACGCGGATGGCCGCCACCACGTTGGCGCCGGAGGAGATGCCGACCAGCAGCCCCTCTTCCCTCGCCAGGCGCTTGGCCATCTGATAAGCCTCGTCATCGGTGACCTTTTCGATCCAGTCGATGACGGCCCGGTTGAGCACAGGGGGGATGAAGCCCGCGCCGATACCTTGAATTTTGTGGGGGCCCGGCTTGCCGCCAGAGAGCACAGGGGAGGCGGCCGGTTCCACGGCGACGACGGACGTTTGAGGCCGGCGCGCCTTTAACACTTCGCCGACCCCCGTGATGGTGCCGCCCGTGCCGACGCCCGCGACAAACGCGTCGATCTTGCCGTCGAGCGCCTCGATGATTTCCGGCCCGGTCGTCCGGCGGTGCATGGCGGGGTTGGCGGGGTTGGAAAACTGATCGGGCATGAAACTGCCCGGCGCTTTCGCCACTCTGGTCTTGGCCTCGTCAATCGCGCCCAGCATGCCCAGGTGCGCCGGCGTCAGCACAACCGTTGCGCCGTAGGATTCCACCAGTTGCACGCGCTCCCGGCTCATGCTCTCGGGCATGACCAGCGTCAGGCGGTAGCCGCGCACGGCGGCGATGAGGGCCAAGCCGATGCCCGTGTTGCCGCTGCTGGGCTCGATGATCTCGCTGCCGGGCTTGAGCCGGCCGGCCCGCTCCGCCTCGTTGATCATGTTCAGGCAGATGCGGTCCTTGACGCTGCCGCCGGGATTGCAGAACTCGGCCTTCGCCCAGATGGCGGCCGCCGCCCCGCCGTGGTGGGACTCCGTCGGCGCCACCCGGCGCAAACGGATCAGAGGGGTGCGGCCAATCAGTTCGGTAACGTCGGTGTAACGGGGCGGCGTCACGGCGGGCGGTTTAGTCCGCACCGCCGCCCATGAAGTACAGAAATTCGATCTTATCGCCGGGCTTTAGCGGCGTGGAGGGGAAGGCGCCTCGATCGAGAATTTCGCCGTTATATTCGACGGAGACCATATTCGGCTCCACCCGCTTGAGCTGCAACAGCTCCATCACGCTCGCGGCGGCGATCGTTTCCTCTTTGCCGTTGATCGTAAGACTGACGGAAGACATCCCTCTGGAAAATAGCAGACAGTCGATTCCAGTGTCAAGGCGCGCCGATCCGCAGGGCCGGGCCCAATGACTGGCAATGCCGCAAGGCGTAGTGCGTGGACTGTTCGTTCAGGCCCAAATCTAGTGGCGGGGAGCGGATCCCGGTCTCTGCCGATTCCTCCTTATTTCTCAGCTATTTGAAATCGATATTTTCTTGACAAGGCAACGGGATAATGTATACTGGCCAACAAGTGGGATAAAGTGGGATAGGATGGGTTTAAGGTGTTTATAGGGTCATTCCATCATACCGTCGATGCCAAAGGGCGTGTGAGCGTCCCCGTCCGATTCCGCCAGGTGCTGGCGGATCGGTACGAGGAGACGCTCATCGTGGCGGCCGATTTTGATCAATGTCTCGCCGGCTATCCCCTCGATGAATGGCGCCAGCTCGAGGAGAAAACCAAAACGCTCCCCATGATGCAAAAAGAAGTGAAGGACTTTTTGCGCTTTTTCTACTCGAGCGCGGTGGAATGTCCGTTGGATCGGCAAGGGCGGATTCTGCTGCCGGCCCATTTGCGCCAGTATGCCAAGCTGAGCCGGGATGTGGTGCTGATCGGCATGATGAGCAAGATCGAAGTCTGGGGCGAGCGGCAGTGGAAGGAAAAAGAAGGTCAGGTGAACCAGAACGCGGAGCGAATCAGTTCCGCGCTGGCGGGACTGGGGTTGTAGTGACGGAAGGCTTGGCCCGCAGTGCCAGGGGAAGTGTGTGAGTGACCGGGACGACCAGGATGATCGCCCATCGGCCCGTCATGGTGGCGGAGATCGTTTCCTTGTTGCGTCCCAAGCCGGACGGCATCTACGTCGATGCGACGACCGGGGAGGGCGGCCACGCCGAAGCGATTTTGACGGCGGCCGCGCCCCACGGCCGGTTGATCGGCCTGGATCGCGACCCGGAAATCCTGGCGCTGGCGCAGGAACGGCTGACCCCGTTTGGCGCGCGCTGCCGGCTGCTGGCCGGAGATTATCGGGAGCTGTTGCCGTCATTGCCGGAGCACGGGGTCGATCGGGTGCAGGGTA
>CAZJRH010000251.1:0-2884 GCA_964548215.1 uncultured Nitrospirota bacterium | reverse complement strand
GTGGGCGTAGGCCACCCGTTTGGCTTCAATCGACGAGCCGAGGCTGGAAAAGAGCGCCAGGGAACAGGTGCCGATGTTGGCGCCCAGGATCATCGGCAAGGCGGCGTCCAGCGTCAGGAGCTGCTGGCTGGCCAGCGCGATCAGGATGCCGATGGTCGCCAGGCTGCTTTGAACGGCGGCGGTCACGACGGCCGCCAGGACCAGGCTCGCCAGCGGATAATCGCTCACGCCGAGCAGAAAGGCCTGGGCCTGCTCGTTGGACCGCAGGGGGTCGAAGCCGGAGACTAGCAGTTTGAGCGCGAGGAAGACGAAGCCGAAGCCCAGCAGCGCCAGCCCGATCGACCGCACCAGCCGCCGTTTGCCCAGCAACCAGGTCAGCGCGCCGACGCCCACGACGACCAACCCGTAATCGTAGAGTTGGAACGCAAGCAGTTGCGCCATCAGCGTGGTGCCGATGTCGGCGCCCAGAATGACGGCGATGGCCTGCTGCAGCGTCAGATATCCGGCGCTCGCGAAGCCGACCAGCATGACCATCGTGGCGCCACTGCTCTGAATGATCGCCGCCATGGCGGCGCCGGCCAGCACTCCCAGCAATCGATTGCGCGTGACCGATTGCAGGAGCCCCCGCAAGCGTCCGCCGGCCACGCCCTGCAACCCCTCGCCGGCCAGATGCAATCCGTAGAGCAGCAGGCAGAGGCCGCCGAAGAGGTTGATGAACGCGGAAACGTTGGGCGTCATGAACTATCCCGCGCCGGGCGCTTCGGCGCCAGCGCCCCGCGCCATGAGATCGTGGACGGCCTGCCGGGGCGATTTGCCCTTGAAGAGCACCGCATAAATTTCGTTCACGATCGGCATTTCCACGCGCTGCCGTTGAGCCAGCTCGTACGCCGCGCGGGTCGTGCTGACCCCTTCGGCCACCATCTGCATGCCGGACAAAATCGATTCGAGCGGTTTGCCCTGTCCGATTTGAAATCCGACCGTACGGTTGCGGCTCAGCTCGGCCGTGCAGGTCAGGATCAGGTCGCCCAACCCCGACAGGCCGTGGAATGTTTTGGCTTCGGCGCCCATCGACAGCCCCAGCCGGATCGATTCCGCCAGCCCGCGGGCGATCAGCGCGGCCCGGGTGTTGTAGCCGAAGCCCAGGCCGTCGGCGCCGCCCGCGGCCAGCGCGATCACGTTCTTGAGCGCGCCGCCGAGCTGCACGCCGACGAGATCGTCACTGATGAAGGATTTGAAATAGGGCGTCGTGAATAACGGCTGCAGCGTGCGCGCCAGGTTGGGCGTCGCCGCCAGCGTCACGGCCGTGGGTAAACGCTGGCAGACTTCCTTGGCGAAGCTGGGGCCGGAGAGCACGGCCAGCGAGTCGCGCGACCGCGCGCGATCGACATCCAGGATCACGTCGCTCATGAGCATGAGCGTGTCGTTCTCGATGCCCTTGGTGGCAATGACGAGCGGCGCCGCCGGCGCCAGATGCGGCTGCAGTTGCGAGAAGACCGTCCGGGCGACGTGCGACGGCACGACGAGCACCGCGGCGCCGCAGCCGTCCGCCGCCTCTTTCAACGACGTGGTCGCGTGGATGGCGGGCGGCAGCGGCACGCCGGGCAGGTAGCGGGGATTTTCCCGGGTCGTCCGGATCGCGTCGGCCAGCTCCGGCTCGTAACACCAGAGCCGGACGCGCCGGCCGTTGTCGGCCAGCAGCCAGGCGAGACTGGTGCCCCAGCCCCCGGCGCCGATGACCGCGATGTGCGAGTCGGCCACTGGTTACCGCGTCCGGAACAGGATCGGCATGATCGGATTCATCCCTTGATGACCCCGAGCGGTTTGAGCCGGGCCACGATGGATGCGAGCCCGGCGTGCGCCACGACGTCCACGACCTCGGCGACGTCCTTGTAGGCTTCGGGTACCTCCTCGCGCACGGTGTCGGTCGTCGCGCCGCGCACGATGACGCCCTGCCGTTTAAGCTCCTCGACGACCGACCGGCCCCTCGTCGCCTTGAGCGCCGCCGAACGCGACATCATCCGGCCGGCCCCGTGGCAACTGCTGCCGAAGGCCTCGTCCATGCCGTGCGCGGTGCCGGTCAGCACAAACGAATAGCGGCCCATGTCGCCCGGGATGATCACGGGCTGGCCCGTGGCCTGATAGACCGCGGGCAATTCTGGGTGGCCGGGCGGGAAGGCGCGCGTGGCGCCCTTGCGGTGCACGGCCAGCCGGCGCCGTATGCCATCGACCGTGTGCTCCTCGATTTTCACGATGTTGTGCGCCACATCGTAAATCAATCGGAAATCGACGTCGCGGGGGGAGGCGTTCAAGGCCTTCATCAACGCCTCCTGTGCCCAGTGCATCAGGCATTGGCGGTTGGCCCAGGCGTAATTGGCCGCCGCGCGCATGGCGCCCAGATAGGCCCGGCCTTCGTTCGACGCGATCGGCACGCAGGCGAGCTGCCGGTCGGGCAACGAAATCCCGTAGCGATGCATCGCGCGATCCATCGTTGCCAGATAATCGGTGCAGACCTGGTGGCCGAGACCGCGCGAGCCCGAATGGATCATGAGCGTCACCGCGCCCGCCTCCAGCCCCATCGCTTCCGCTGCGGCGTCGTCGTGAATCTGATCGACATATTGCAGCTCGATGAAATGATTGCCGGAGCCGACCGTGCCGAGCTGGCGGCGTCCGCGCTCGTAGGCTCTGGCGCTGACCGCGTCGGGATCGGCCTCGTCCAGGCAGCCGCCCGCCTCGGTGTGGGCCAGATCGTCCTTCGAACCCATGCCGCGCTCCACGACCCACTGCGCCCCTTTGCGCAGCACGTCCCGTTCCTCCCGGGGAGACAATTTTATCGCGCCCTCGGACCCGACGCCGGTGGAGACCGATTGGTAGAGGGCGTCGATCA
>CAZJRH010000250.1:0-8741 GCA_964548215.1 uncultured Nitrospirota bacterium | reverse complement strand
CGGGAGCGATTGTTTCCTTCAGCGGGAATGGGATCACGATCAATTCCGCGACGGTGACGTCGTCCACACAGATTCTTGCCGATATCTCGGTCGCCCTGATGGCGACGCCGAGCGGCCGGACGGTCAGCGTCACCAATCCCGATCTGGGGCTCAGCGGCTGTCTTGCGCCGACCCCGGCCTGCACCTTCACGGTGAACGGCACCGATGCGACGCGACCTGCGGCCGTGAATAATCTGGCCGCCGCGTTGGTGACCAGTCCTTATACCTATACTGACCGGGTCAGCTTGTCCTGGACCGCGACGGGTGATGATGGCAGTGTCGGGACTGCGACCAGCTATGATCTGCGCTATTCCCCGACTCCAATCGTGAATGATACCGATTTCTTATTCGCTACCCAGGCCATCGGGGAACCCGCGCCGCGAATCAGCGGGACGCCCAATGAAACCTTCATCCTGACCGGCCTGCAGTCGGGAGTGACCTACTATTTTGGCATCAAGGCTTGTGATGAGGTGCCCAATTGCTCGGCGCTCAATACCAACCTGCCAGTGTCGATCTTTATACCAGCCGATGTGACCCCGCCTGCTGCCGTGACGACCCTGGCCACCGGCACGGTAACGACCAGCTCGGTCGTGCTGACCTTTACGTCACCGGGCGACGACGGCACGCCCCCATCGCCCTTCCCCTGCCCCTGCTATGGCTCGCCGGCGGTGTATATTGTCAAATACTCAACCAGTCCGATCACGGCGGGGAATTTTGATGCGGCGACCACCTTTGTCTGGTCCACGGTGCCCCTGCCGGCCGGCGGGACGGAAACGGTCACTGTCACCGAGTTGCTGCCGAATACGCTCTACTACTTTTCGGTGAAGGCTGAAGATGAGAGAAATAACAGGAGTCTGTTTGGCGGCGCGGTGTCGGCGACGACCTCGGTCGCAGCGGACTCCACCGATCCGGGCCAAATCACCGATCTGCGCGCGGCCTTCAACACCATCACCGACCGGGCCGTGCAGCTCATGTGGACGGCGCGAGGCGATGATGGAGCGACAGTTGGGACCGCGCAGAGTTTTGATCTGCGCTACTCCCATTCCCCCATTACGGCGGCGAACTTTGCGACGGCCACCCAGGTGATCGGCGAGCCGCCGCCCGGACCGCCGGGCTCGGGGCAGGTGATGGTTGTGAACCTGACGCCATTCCAGGTCATGACGTCCAATACGCGATTCTACTTTGCGATAAAAGCCATCGATGATGCCGGCCGAACCTCGCCGTTGGGGACGCTGACCAACGGCAATGAGGATGGCGCCTGCACGGTAAATTGCTATATCCGGACAGCGCAGCGCGTGGGCTATAATGTTGTCTCGGTTCCCCTTGTGCCGAGCCCCAACTCGCCGAGGCTGGTCTTTGGCCCCCTGGATGGATTGACCAACCCCTGCGGGCCGACCGACATGCCGTGCCTCTATACGTTGATTTCCACCACCGCCGGCAGCGAGGCGGATGACTATTTCCAATTGATGGATCCGTGCCCGTCCCGTTGCGTCACGGAAAGCTCGGGCTACTTCTTCTACACGAATGTCTTGTCCCTCTTGACGGCGGCCGGGAGTAATGTCGTGGCCACCCCACCCGATGTCCACCACAGTGACCCTAACGGGCATTTCCACCTGGCGCTCCAGCCCGGATTCACGCTGATCGGCAATCCCTTCAAAAAGGATGTGCTGTTAAGCGCCGCCAACGTTCGGCGCGTGGATGGGACCGGCGGCGGCGCGGGCACCACCTTGAGTTTTGCCGCCGCAGTGACGGCCAACTGGGTTGGGAACGCCATTTACGTCTATGACGGCGCTGCGAACATTCCCGTCGCCTACGATGCTGTCCCGGCGGCCGTTCTCCAGCCATGGCAGGGCTATCGGTTTGAGGTGAAGCAAAATGATTATGCCTACGAGTTGGTCATTCCCAAGCCGTTTGATGCGAATGATGATTTTAATAATGGCTTCACGGGATCTGCCTGGGGGCGGCGGGCCTTCCTGGTTGACACCAATACAACGGATACGACCGATCCAATCGATATCACCGACGCCGGCGGCACCGTGAGGGTGACTCCTACGGGCGGGGTGATCGAACTGTTTGCCAACTCCGCCAACTCCACAGGCGGCGCGGTCTACAACTGGGCGCGGATTGAGCAGTTGAGCAACCCGGCCTATTTGGCGGGCAACTTTGATGTGCAGATCGACTACAGCCTGCCCAGTGGCCTGGTGTCGCCTCTTCCCAGCCAATATAATGTGCCGATTCGATTCCAGGTGAACTTCCCCACGGGCGCTGGCGCGAACTATCTCATTGCCGAGTTGTATGTGGATGCAAGCGGCCATTTCGTGCGAGGGTTCTCCAGTGTGGAGGGCGCCGTAACCGCCGGTTCAGGTAACGCCACCTCCCTGACGTCAGCAAAGCTCCGGCTCGTGCGCCAGGGGCAAACCCATACGGTTTATTTTTGGAATGGTAGCACTTGGGTGCAGTTACACCAGATCACGAATGGCTCCACTGGCGCGGCAACGGGGATCTTTGCCATTTCCTATGTCCAGCGCGCTAACGCGTTAACCTTGCGCACCAATGTGGATAACTACCGGGTCGACTGACGCGATGAAACTAGCGCGGACACAGAGTGCTTCGCCGTTACCCTTCACCCTTCGGTTTTCCTCGCGGGGTTTGTTTGTCGCCGTCTTCTTTTTTCTCACATGGGTTCCCGCCTCCCTCACCCTTTTCCCCGCTGTCCACGCGGCCGACTGGCGGGTGGGACTGGAGATCAGCGTGCCGTACACGATGGGGGAAAGAGACAGGGCCACGCAGTTGCTAGGGGCCGGGGTGCGGCCCACCGCGCAGGATGCGTTTGATAATAGCTCGGACACCATTTCGCTGGGCAGCGCCATCCTCTCGGCCTATTTTTATCATCCGGAGGACACGGAGCAGCAGCGATTTCTGGTGCGGGATTTTCGGTCTGATCGTCTGCCTCAGCAATGGGAGCTGTACATCAACTCCAATCAGGAGGGCCGGCCGGTGACCATGACCTGGACGCTGCTGCCGACGGTGATGGGACGCTGCCTGGGGGTGGCGTTCAGCCTGACGGATGTGACAGCGGGCAGCGCGATTGATGTCGCCCAGGCCTCATATGCCTATCCGAACAGCGCCGGCACGCCGCGCCACTTTCAACTCCGTGCAGAGCCAGTGAGCCAAACCCCACCGCAGCCGCCGCTGGATCTTGTCAGCCGCCAGGCCGGTCCGGCCTTGGTGGAGTTGGCGTGGACAGGGGGCGATGCGCCGGCCTTGGTCGGCTACCACGTCTACCGCAAGAGCGCCGGGGCCTCGGCTCAACGGCTGACGAGCGCCGCGCTTCCCACACCCGCCTATCGTGATGAAGGGCTGAGCCCGGGCAGCTATACGTACCAGGTGACGGCCGTAACCGCGACCGGCTGTGAAAGCGGCCCCTCCAATGAACTGGCCGTTTCTATTGGGCCGTAACCCGCCACACTCATCGATCTCGGCGCCATTTTTGCCCACGATAGCGAACGCGTGATGTGGAGGCCACGTCAGGCGCTTGCCGCAATAGTAGTGGTTGCCCTGTGGACGGGCGGCGAGATGGCGAACGCCGAGGCCAATCGTCCGCCGTCTCTGGCCGGTTTGAATCAGCAGCTTGCGGCGGAAAATCTCCCCGCAGGGGCGGTCTTTGATGGCGAAATCCTGAAGTGGACGCCGACCGCGCACCAGGCTGGCCGATACGCCATTTCCATTACAGCGAGCGACGGCCAACGCCGCGTTGGTCAGGAGTTGATCCTCATCGTCGTTCAAACACCCTATACATTCACCGGTTTTCTGCCGCCGCTTGGCAACGAGGCCCCGCTGTGA
This sequence comes from uncultured Nitrospirota bacterium, assembly GCA_964548215.1. GTDB lineage: Bacteria > Nitrospirota > Nitrospiria > JACQCE01 > JACQCE01 > JBFMAJ01. Next base: position 4,859 of record CAZJRH010000250.1, on the reverse strand, counting down.
TTCAGCAGGGCAACGTTGTGCCCGTCAGGTTTAGGCTGGGCATCTGCGGTCCGGGCACCAGCGCGCGCGCCACTGTATGGCTTCAGCCGGCGGTTGCTGGGAAAACCTTCAGGCCCCCGCCAACCAGCCCGCTCCGCCGATAACACAGCCATCGGCAACGTCATCAGCGACCCGATACTGCAAGGCACCTTCCAATACAATCTTGACACGACGGGGTTATTGAAAGGGACATGGCGGGTACTCGTGGAGCTTGATGACAGCACGACGCATACAACCGTGTTGAGCGTACAGTAACAGCGTCCCAGCCTTACAGTCGATAAATTTGTTCGAAGTGCCCCTTGTTTGAGGGGAAAAATCTACAAGATTATGATGAGTAATTTATAATAATATCAATAAGTTAATCTCCTGTAGCCCAGCTTGACAAACCTCTGATACCTGCTACCCTTACCAGTACGTTTCTAAGCGTGGGCGCGACGACAGGGCGCGCCACCACCGAGAAGAGCAATCCCGGACCGAAAGGCCGGGTCGCAGAGCGAGTGGCCTCACTCCTTCGCGTGATGCGGAGGACAATGGCAGCACAGCCGCCGAAGTGGTTGATTTGAGCGACAACAAAGAGAGCCCGTGCGATTTCGAATTGGACATCGTACGGGCGTGTTTGTGCCTTTTCCAAGGAGGTGGCGAGCCATGAAGAAAATGATCCTGTGGGGTCTGTTGGTGTTGTGGGGGACGATGACCCCGGTGTGGGCCCAGGCGCCAAATCTGATGAATTACCAGGGGGTGCTCAAGGACAATCTCGGCAATCCCCTGACCGGCAGCTATTCCATCACGTTTCGCCTGTACAACGTGGCCAGCGGCGGCACGGCGCTCTGGACCGAGACGCAAGGCAGCGTGAGCGTGGCGAATGGGCTCTTCTCCGTGCTGCTGGGATCGGTCACCGCGCTCGCGCCGGCGAATTTTTCCGAGTCGGACCGGTGGCTGGGGGTGCAAGTGGGGTCGGATGCCGAGATGACGCCCCGCCAGCGGATCGCCTCGGTGGCCTATTCACTCAAGTCGGTGCCCTCAACGCGGACGATCAATACGCTGGATACGCGGGCAGGATGCCCGCCTGCGGCGGCGGCGAACACCGACTTGTTCACGCAAGTCTTCACGTTGGCCAGAACCACCTCTGCCTACATTTCGGCCGACATGATCCGGTCGGCGACCACACGCGTCGATTTGGGCCTGTATATTGACGGCACAGTGGTCGACTGGGCACTGACCTATACCCCCTCCGTCCAGTGGGCCGATGCGCAGGTGGTCTGGACGGGCACCCTCGCGGCTGGCTCGCACACTATCTCGTTACGGAGTCCGACCGCCAACGTGTGGGGCTGCGGGAGCAGTTGGGGCGGCATCAGAACGATCCTGTTCGAGTAAGGGGTGAGCGCGAGTTGCAACTGAGGGCACGTTGAGCATTTTTCATTCACAGCGCCGGCTAGTCTGGAGCAAAGTCCGCCGCGCCCTGAACGGGGGCGTGGCCGTGCTGCTTCTGGGTCTGCTCACGATTCCTGTCTTCGGAGCGACCAGCCCGAACTATGAGATTCCTAGTGCGCTTGTGAATAGCGGCGGTGCCACGCGTAGCTCCGCCTCCTACAGACTGGATCCCGACATGCTGGGCCCGGGCGTGACGGCCGGGGAACTCTCCAGCGCGAGCTACGGCGTGAGCTCGAATCTGTCCAGCGTGCTTGTCGTCGCCGCCCAGCCCAGGCCACGTGTCAGTAACGTCAACCTCAATTACGGGCCTGTCGGTGTCAATACGGATGTCATTATTACGGGTGGCAATTTTACCGGGGCGACGGCGGTTGTGCTGGATGATCCGGCCGCCACCGCGCTCACGAACGTCGTGGTCGTTGCCGATGACGCGATCACGGCGACCGTGCCACCAGGGGTGGCGCTGGGCAGCTACAACGTCCAGGTGACGACCCCGCAAGGTGTGAATCTCACCAGCGATGTGCTCTTTACTGTCACTCCGAATCCGTCCTGGACTGTTGGCAATCCCACCCGGCTTCTCTTTGATAATCCGTCGGAGCTGGCCTCGCTGTCTAATAATACCAAAATGGAGGTGGCCGGCAGCGTGGTGCGGCTGAAAGGTGCTGCGCCCTATTCCACCACCTTTGTGAATGGAGTGACCATTCCCTTTGGCAACGGCCAGATGATTGATCGGTGGGATCGGGTGACCATGGCGCTGACCGGGACCGATGGCGGCGCGGCGAAGGTGGGGTATGAGTATACGACCAATGGGACGTTTCCGGGAACTTGCGTCGATTGTGATCCCGCGTTTTCGCCGGAACGGTCGCCGGCCAACCCCAATATCACCATTGACCTGACGTCTGTCCCCATCCAGCCGGGCGTCGGCCAGAACCAGATTCGATTCCACATCTTCATGGCATCCGATAACGGTAGCGCCAGAAGCTTGAACGTTGACAGTTTGACGCTCTACTACAATCCGCTTCCCCGTGTGACTGCGGTGACCCCGGCGTATGGCCCGGCGGGGTCATCTGCCGACGTGACCATCACCGGCCGGTTCCTCACCGGCGCGACGGCAATGGTGTTGGACGACCCGGCCATGACCATCCTGAACCCTGTGACAGTGCTCAATGATACAACGATCACCACCACAGTGCCCCCTGGTGTGGTGCCAGGCAACTACAACGTGCGTGTCACCACGCCCAGCGGCACCAATGTGCTGAGCACGATGCTGTTTGCCGTGACGCCCAATCCGGCCTGGAGCGTGGCGAATCCGACCGCTCTGAGCTTTGACAACGTCGCCGATCTTGCCACCCTCTCCAATCCCGCCAAGATGGAGGTGACCGGCAGCGTGGTGCGGCTCAAAGAGACTCAGACTGAAGTGGCGCCTGATGCCAACACCGTGGCGTTATATCATTTCAATGATGGTGCGGGGCAGACCGCAGCCGATACCGGCGCCACACTGACCAATGATGGCACGCTGGGGGCGACCACCGGATCAGACAGCTCGGACCCCGTGTGGACCACGGCCGGCCGATTCAGCCGCGCCCTCTCGTTTGATGGTGGGAATGATTATGTGAGCGTTGCCGATTCACTGATAACACAGGGCGGCTACACGCAATTTTCTGCAGAAGCATGGATCAAGCTCGTCACCTTCAACACCGGCACCAATAACAACGTGAACATCATTGACAAGCGACGGGCCGATAACACGGCGACCGCTTATGTCGTCCGGCTGGCGCCGGTCAGCACCACAGTGGGTAGCAATACCGGCTACTACCTGGTCTTTGGCAGCACCAATGGAGCGGCGTCTGTGCGCTCCGATGCGGTCGTCATCAGCGATTTCAACTGGCACCATGTCGCGGTGGTCTATGACGATAGTTTACCCCTCGGTGCGAAAGGCAAACTCTTTGTGGATGGGGTGAATGTCGCCAGTACGGGTGCTAACTATAGTGTCACGGGGGGTGCCCTGTACACGGTGACGGATGGGAATCCGCTGAACATCGGGGCCCGGGGGAATGATCATACGCAGAACTTCAATGGTCTCATCGATGAGGTCGCCATGTACAATCGGCCGCTCTCCGCTTCGGAGATTGAGACCCACGGCCGACCGGCCTATTCGACCACTTTTGCCGCAGGGGTGACGATCCCCTTTGGCGCGGGACAGACGATCCGCCGATGGGATCGAGCGGTTTTAGGTTTGACCGGCGCCGATGGTGGTGTGATCAAAGTGGGCTATGAATTTACGATGACGGGTGCCTTCCCTGGGACCTGTGTGTACTGCGACCCCACAGATCCGACCGTGCCAGAACGCGTGCTCGGTCCAAGTTCTACGATTGACCTGACGCCCATTTTCCCGTTGACGGGCGGGCCGGGCCAGAACCAGATTCGGTTCCACATTTTTATGTGCTCCGACGATACGCCTCTGGACAGCACCTGCACCGGCGCCGGCTTCACCCGCAGTCTCAACGTGGACAGTCTCACGCTCTACTACAATCCCCTCCCGCGGGTTGACGCCATTACCCCAAATATCGCGGTGACGGATGACACGACGCCGATCACGATTACCGGGGCTTTTTTCACAGGCGCCACCGTGGTGGAGCTGGGCACGTCACCGGCGGCCACCGATCTGAGCGCCAGCTGTAACTTGCCGCCGAGCAGCGACACACAGATTACGGGTTGCATCGTGCCGCCCGGCATCGCGCCGGGCAGTTATCCGATTCGGATCACCACGCCCAGCGGCGTGAACACCCCCAGCGCCCTGTTTACGGTGACGCCGTTTACCGTAACCAGCACCAGCCCGCCCAGTCTGGCGCAAGGAACGACGAGCACGGATGTGCTGATCAACGGCACGGGCTTTGCCCTTGGCGCCGAGGTGACGTTCAATTCGAATGCCGACCTCCTGGCGCTGGGTGGCTTTACCGTGTTACCCCCCCCCAAGATCACGGCCGATGCAAGCAGCATCCGGCTGATTCCTGATCCCGCCGGCGCCACAGAGCTGACGGTTATTGGCACCACTATGGCGTTGTGGCATCTGAATGATACTCCCATCTCTTCTGAAGAGACCGGCAGTTGGCCCTTTTCAAATGGAGGCGGAAACAACTGGCAATATAGAAAAGCCATTTCTATTACCGGCTCCACTGCCGCGCTAACGAATTATCAAGTTTCAATACCTATTAACACCCAGTCGTTGATTGCCGCTGGCAAAATGCAAGCTACTGGCGCCGATATCCGATTTTCCAACGCATCAGGCACGGAACTTTCCTATTGGATTGAATCAGGAATAAACACAACCACAACCAAAATCTGGGTAAAGGTTGACTCCATTGCCGCCTCGCCGGCGATCACTACAATAT
>CAZJRH010000249.1:0-1769 GCA_964548215.1 uncultured Nitrospirota bacterium | reverse complement strand
CGACCCTGGCGCATCGTTCAGTTGCCGCGTCCCACGCCAGCCGCATAGATTTATAGTCCGACAAACCGCACGCGGCACTGTTAAACCACTCCTCGAATGTCATTCCATCTGCATTCATGGTATCCGCCGTTCCAATAGTTTCAATCGGATCGCCCAGAACCAGCGCACGATGCCGCGCGTGTTGTCAATCTTCCACGTTGCCAGGTCGATCTGATTCGAGAGTTTTTTGTCAAACATTTATTTATCCCTCGTCTGGTTGAAATAAGCGCGGAACTGATCTACCGTTCCGCCGTTCAAGAAAAAGTCGTCTGGCTTTTCGGGCAAGTAGACAATACCCGCCCCGCCTAGCTTTTCCTTGATATGTTGACTTTTCTTTTTGCGTGACTCGCCTGGGTCAAGGGCAATCCATATTGACTTGAAATCGCGTTTAACCTCTTCGATAACCTCAGGACACAAGTCCATGCCCGCGTTCCCCATAACCTGCATTGCCCCGCCGATCTGGGAATAAACGACCGCCGCTTTATTTGCACCTTCGACAATCAACAACTTATTTGATTCGTTGCTGTTCGCGAAAAACGGATATGGAATCACGCCGGTCTGCATTCTGTATTTTCCGCAACCCTCAGGCGCGTCAACTAGGCGGTAATGGACGTTGCGGATTTTCTCCCAGTTATTTGGATCGCGTGCGGGATAGGTGTAGCAGGACAACGGCATATAAAATTCGTTGCCGTTCTTTTCGCGGTAGCGGACGGTCTTTTCTTTCAGGTAGCCCACGCCGTAAAAGTCAATCATAAAATCATCGAACCCGCGTCCCTTGAACCATTGCCGATTTTCGGGTTTCATTTCATCGTGCCACCGCTGCCACTCCGCGCCCGCGCTAAAACCCGCTTCCCATTCCTGAGATTTCTTGAGCCGTTCTGCGCGGCGAGCTGCGACGAGCGCGATATTCTTTTCCCGCGCTAATGGGTCTGGTTTCCAATCGCGCTTGTCCTCATCGAGCCAGCCGATCACTTCACACTGGCGGCAGGTGTATCCGCCATCTGCGCGCACCCAGAACCGATCTCGCCCCGCCCCGCACTTGTAGCAACTGCCGTGCCATTCGTTGCCGATGCGCTTGAGGGACACGCCCCATCGCCGAAAAGCAACCGCCATTATTTCATCTTCGGAATAAATTCGGTCTGACATTTTAACCTCCCAGGTTAAAATCAATATCGTTCAATTCCAATGCGCCGTAATCGCAGTTCAGCGCAAACGTAAATCCTGCGCGCTTCTTCCACTGTTTCAGCAATCCCAGAATCAAAAGATTGTCCGTAATCGGAATTGTCTTGCCCATCAATTCGATTGCGGTTTTATCTAATTCTGTGAGGGATGGTTTCCAACCCCCTAGCCAGAGAGTAGACGCTTGCTCGATAGCGGATGAGTGCTGCGATTCTTGCGGGACTGGAATTTTAATTTCTTTTTCACGGGACGATCTCGCCGCCTGCGCCAGGTTCAAAACAGGCACTCGACTACTCACGCATAATTCCCTGGCGCGATAAACCGCCTCTTCCACTTCCTCGCTGCGCTTGGTGCGCTTTTCAATCGGCACAATCTGAATGTAATCAATGACGATCAGCGCGGGCGCGCAGTGGACGTGCTTTTCCATTTCCGCAATCCCGCGTTCGATGTTCTCAAACGTCAAACGCGGCTGGGCGCGGCGTTCCTCAATCATCGATTTGCCGAATAAATAAACCGGCAAGGTCACAAACTCCCGCGCCATTTTCCGCGCC
>CAZJRH010000248.1:0-13904 GCA_964548215.1 uncultured Nitrospirota bacterium | reverse complement strand
TCGGGCAAATCGACCATGCTGCAAATCCTGGGACTCCTGGACGTCCCGACATCGGGTTCCTATCGGCTGCTGGGACAGGAAGTGTCGCGGTTGACCGACGATGAGCTGGCGGCCTGGCGCGGCCGCAGCTTCGGGTTCGTCTTTCAGCAATTTCACCTCCTGCCGCGGGCGACGGCGCTGGAGAACGTCATGCTGCCCCGCCTCTACGCTCCCGGCGCCAACGGCGACGCGGCGCGAGCCGAAAAATTGCTGAACGAAGTGGGGCTGGGTCAGCGGATCGAGCATCGGTCCAACGAACTCTCCGGAGGACAGCAGCAGCGGGTGGCCATCGCCCGCGCGCTGATGAATGACCCGCCGATCCTCCTGGCCGACGAACCGACGGGTAATCTGGACTCGACCAGCGCAAAAGATATCATGGGGATTTTCACCCAGCTCAACGCGCAGGGGAAAATCGTCGTGCTCGTCACGCACGAGATGGACATCGCCAAGCACGCCCATCGGATCGTTCGGATGCGCGACGGCAAGGTGCAGTCGATCGACCAGGCGAGAAGCCGCCCGGCGACCGAGCCCCTCAAAACCGTGAGCTTTACGCCGGATCGCCTGGTCACGCCGCCATCGGAGTTCCGCCCGAAGGAGTTGATCGCCCACTTCAAGGAGGCGGTCCGCGCGTTGCTGGCCAACAAGGTGCGCGCCGGGCTGTCGATGCTGGGCATCCTGATCGGCGTGGGCGCCGTGCTGGCGATGCTCGCGCTGGGAGAAGGCGCCAAGGAGTCGGTGCGGGCGCGGCTGGCGTCGATGGGCTCCAATCTGCTGATCATGCGGCCGGGCGCCTCACAGGTGGGCGGCGTGGCGTTGCAGGTGGGAGCCGTCACCCGCCTGACGATGGAGGATGCCGCGGCCATCGGGGGATTGTCCGGCGTCAGCCGGGTGGCGCCAACCGTTTTGGAGCGTGCCCAGGTGGTCGCCAGCGGGGGCAACTGGAACACGCAGATCCTCGGCACCACCCCGGAATATTCCGTGATGCGCGCGTCCGAGCCCGTCTTCGGCCGCTTTTTCACCGATGAAGATGTCAAAAAGCGGGCGCGGGTCGCGCTGATCGGGATGACGGTCCTGCGCGAGCTCTACGGGCAGGAAAACCCCGTCGGCAGTTCGATCAAGATCAACAAGGTGAACTTCGAAATTATCGGCATCCTGCCGGTCAAAGGCGCCACCGCGTTCCGGGACCAGGACGACGTCATCATCATTCCCATCACCACCTCCATGTACCGGCTGTTCGGCAAAAACTACATCGATACGGTCGAGGTGGAGGTGGCGGCCGCCTCCGAGATCGAGCCCGTGCAGGACGCCGCGAAAGCGCTGATCAGCCGCCGCCATCGGTTGCCGGCCAAGCAGGAAAGCCTCCAGATCCGTAACATGGCCGAATTGCAGGCCGCGCTGCAGGAAACGAATAAAACCATGTCGTGGCTGCTGGCGGCGATCGCGACCATCTCGCTGCTGGTCGGCGGCATCGGCATCATGAACATCATGCTGGTCTCGGTCACGGAACGGACGCGGGAAATCGGCCTGCGCAAGGCGATCGGCGCCCGGCGGCGGGACATCCTGGCGCAATTTCTCGTCGAGGCGCTGGTTGTCAGCCTGACCGGCGGGCTGATCGGCATCGCCCTCGGCTGGCTGGTCACCTTCGGCATGTCGAAGCTGGCCGGCTGGGCCGCCGCGGTCACGATGGGCGGCGGTCTGCTCGCCTTCGGCTTTGCCGTTGCCATCGGTATCGTGTTCGGCATCTGGCCCGCCCGCAAGGCCTCCATGTTGAGTCCCATCAACGCGATGCGGTACGAGTAGGGGCGGGTTTCAAACCCGGTAAATATTCCGACGATTTAATGGGCGAGGTAATCGGTGCGATTCACGTTCGTCATTTTTTCCAAATGGTCCTTCAAAATCTTTGACTCGCTGATGGCCGGTTCCCGAGGGGCGAGTTTCAGCGCCTGCTCGAACGACTTGCGGGCCGCCATGTGATCGCCCACCCGATCCAGCGCCAGAGCCAGATTGTAATGGGCCTCGGCTGATGTGGGATCGGTTTTGACCGCGTTGCGGAAATAGTTCATCGCGACATCCATGTGCCCTTCCTTGTAATGCTTGATGCCTTCGACGTTCGCCTTCCGGGCCGGCGACGTCATCGGCACCTCCAGCGTTGTCGGGATATTGTTCTGGTCACCCATCACCTCCTGGAGTGAGGCGGAGATAAAGGGAACGGCCAGGATGGCTGCGACGGCAAGATAGCGTAGGCTTCGCATATGATCAAACTCCCAACAGATTTGAAGAACCCCGTCTTTACAGGCGGGGACTGCACTCGCTGTGTATGTTCGAGTAAGTCTAGCCGATTTTCATTTTTACGCAAATTCGCGCCGAAAAAACCACGCCGACGTCAATGTAGGGGCGGGTTTGAAACCCGCCCCTACGAAACAGGGATCATTTACGCACAAAAAAACAGGCCCCCCGATCTCTCGGGGGGCCTATTCGTCAACCAGTTGCCGTCTTAGACTTTGACGACGTTACCGGCCTGCGGTCCCTTCGGACCCTGGCCGATCTCAAATTCAACAGCCTGGCCTTCCTCAAGCGTCTTGTAGCCGTCGCCCGCGATCGCCGAGAAATGCACGAACACGTCGGGGCCGCCGCCCTCCTGAGAAATAAACCCAAAACCCTTGGTGGCGTTGAACCATTTGACTGTACCTTTTGCCATTACCGTTCTCCTTATATATACGTCGGGAAAAACCCGGCGCCTGTTTGATTCTCGTCTCCGAGAATCCGTCTGCTCTATTAGACCGCTTTAAGTGTCTATAAAAAAACCGCAGGGCCTTGTGTCACAGCCTCTGCGGTCGATCCAGACCTTCAAAACTGTTCTAAATAGAGTTGACGTTACGGTACCACATAACCCTGCGCTGAGTCAAACACCCCCCACGGAGGCGACCACGGAGGCTGCCTTGCGGGCTTTCTGATCGGCGCGGGCGAGCCAGGCGCGGATGCGGGTGGCGTCGCCATATTTCGTGAGTGTTCCCCAGGAGTTAAGCAGGACCACCGTGACCGGGCGGTCGGCCAGCATCACCCGCATGACCAGGCAGTGGCCAGCATCGGCGATATAGCCCGTCTTGCTGAGGCCGATCTCCCACTGCCCGCTGCGCACCAGGCGATTGGTATTCACGAAGTTGATCTTCCGCCCCGTCCGGCGGTCGACCACGAAATCGGTCTTGAGTGTCGTAAACTTTCGGATCATCGGATACCGTGACGCGGCCCCCACCAGCGTGACCAGATCGGGCGCGGTGGAGACATTGCCGCTCCGCAGGCCCGAAGCATCCTGAAATTTGCTCCCCCGCATGCCGAGCGCCTCGGCTTTCCGGTTCATGGCCGCCACGATGGCCTTCGAACCGCCGGGGAAGGTGCGCCCCAGGGCGGCCGCCGCCCGATTATCGGAACCAGCCAGCGCAATCTTCAGCAGATCGCGGCGGGTGAGTTTGACCCCAAAATCGATCCGAGAGTCGGAGCCGCGTAAACGGTCGCGGTCTTCCTTCGTGACGGGAATCACCTCGTCTAGAGACAACCCGGCGTCCAGCACCACCATCGCGGTCATCAATTTGGTCAGCGAGGCGATTGGCCGTTTGGTATCGGTGTTCTTCTCGTACAGCACCTGGTCGGTCTCTTCATCCATCACCAGGACCACGTCGGACTTCAGCCACAACGCACGGGGATTCAAATAGGAATGCAGGGCATGGGCGACGCGGGGCGGCGCATTGGTTTCGGCCAGAGCCGGCCGGGGGCCATCAGCGCCCGTGTAGCCAAGGGTCAACTGGAGCGTCAGGCCGACAGCCGTCCACACCAGCCGCCGTCTGGATCGCCCTCCATGAGGGATTCGTGTTTGGATTCGAGTAGTCACAAAGGGGAAGAGTAGCCCGGTTTTGCCAATCCGTCAAGGAAAAATATAGGAAATACAGGGATATGCCCCTAAATAGTTAATATACGGCCCAGCCAACCCCATCCCCCCACAAAGTAGCCCCCCTGGGGCATGGCCGGATGATTGACCTGTAGACGGCCGGGAATCCGTTTCGGGTGAAATAACGTCGGGATATCGTAGGGGCGGGTTTGAAACCCGCCCCTACATTTTTGCCACAAAATATTTTTTCACTGCCACCATCGCCCGGCAGTCGTCCTCGTTATATTGCAGGATGCGCTCCATCATGTGCCGCCGCGACGGATCGGACAAAAAGTCGTTATACCAGACAATCGAGTTGACGCCCGAGGGATCGGGATCGCGCCATGAAAAACCGATCTGCCCGGCAATGTGCTTGATGCCATACGAGTAGGTCGGCCAGTCGGAATAGTCCACTACCAGTTTCTGGTAGAGGTCATACTCGGCCTGCACGTACTTCTCATAGACCTCCGAATCAAGAGCGTACTTGTCCCGCAACCGCTTCAGCGTCGTCCGCTCTTTGTGGGAATAGACGTAGTAGACCGCATCGTCGGTGCGCCGGATGAAGTCCCAAAACTCCCGCACCGCGCGCTCCTCGTCTTCGGGCCGTTCGGCCAGAAAATAGTGAAACCGAGGTTTCTTCGTGGGACCATGCTCCAGCAGACCGTAGAGATAGGTCACCCCGCGCGTGGGATCGTCTTCGATGTCGAAATAGACCTCCGTCGCCACTTGCGGAAACGAGTAACCGGGCCGGATCTGCGGCGCGCCGTTGAGCACCACCTGCGCCCGCCGCTTGGCCCGCTCCAGCGTCGCTCTGCCCATCCGAGGCACCTTCAACGGCGGCTGCAGATGTTTCTCGACATCGATCCGGGCCAGATCGCCGACCGTCCGAATGCCCACCCGCTTGAGCCCAAACTTGACCGATCCGATAAAAAAGACCTTCGTCGGATCCTCAGTCTCGTCCGCCCAGTCCCGGCAGTGATGAAACCACTCGCACTGGGCACAATGGCTGCCCAACACCGGTTCCGACTGCTCCTCTCCGGCAACCAGCTTTTCGACGTGGGCTTTGGCCGCGCGATACTTAGCCTCAAACGGGGTTGGGTCGAATTCTTCAAGTTCTTGATCAACGTTGATAATGCGGGCCAGGGACGGCAGATAGCCTTGAATCTGCTGTAACAGGTCGCGATAAAACATCATCTGATAAGCGTAATGTTTTTTGAACCGGACAACCTCGCCATCCCGTTCTTCCCATCCCTTGCCCGCCTTGATGTCGATCGGCTCATAATAATAAGCGCCCCATGTGGAGGCGCCGTCGTCATGCCGCAGCAGCAGATCGGGCCGTCCCCGGTAACGCTCGTGAACCAGGCAACCCTGGTAAATCAGCTCGTCACCGCGACGCATCGCCTCGGTCGTCTGCGCCCAAGCCGCCTCCGGCGTCGACCGGCTCAAGTCGGTAACGGGCCGCTCCCCCACGCCCGTTAAGTAATCCCGTTCGGTCTGCAGTCCCATTTCCCAGAGGAGCTTGGCAAACTGACTGACCTCGCCCTTCTTGGCGGGATCCCCATTGGCGTCAAGATAGACCTTATGCAGGCACTTCGTGTAATTGTAGAGATCGTTCGCGGTGATCCAGCGATTCAGGGCCATTGTGTCCTTATCAATCCCCGCCCTTCAGCGTATCGGCGTCATAATCGATCAACTCCTCAGGCTGCCCGCCCAGGCCGGCACGGAATGACTGTTGGATCGCCCGAAGCCGTTGAAACCGTTCGGACTCGTCACCGAGATTCTGACGCAACAGACGCCGGCACAGCGCCAGGCCGCGCTTGAAATGCTCCGGCACGGTCTCATCCATCAGATGACACCAGGTGGTATAAACCAGGAATTCCAGAAAGAACGAAGCTTCAGGATGGCGACCACCGATCGCAACCAGCTCACGATAAGCCTCCGACGCTTCATCGCCGGCGCTGGTGGAGAAACGCTCCTCGGCCGAGACCGCCGCGGCAAGCTCCCCGCCCAACTCGGCTGATTGTCGAGCCTTTGCAAACGCCTGCTGCGCAGCGACCGCCGGATCAAATTGCATGGGCACTACCCTTCAACAACACACGGCTCAGCGCCATGAGGATCAGGACACGGTGAGTCATCTTGCGCACAGGGTTGGACCGCCACACAATCTACGGCCCGATCCATCCATTGTCAATGGGGCGCGAGATGCGCGTTCCTCCCCGCTTTTCGCCGGTTTGCGCGGTCGGCGACGTTACAATCTTAACGCCAATCTGTTATCCTATGACGCCCGTGATGTCCCTACGTCGAGTCCTCCGGTATATTCGCCCCTACCGCCGCATTGCGGCCCTCACCCTGGGGGCGGCCATCCTGATCACGCTCATCGAGTTGCTCCCCCCCTGGCTGATCAAAACCCTGATTGATGACGTCATCCGGGCCGGCCGCGTGGAATGGCTGGGCTGGCTGATGGCGGCGCTGGTCGTCGCCTACTTCTGCCGCAGCCTGCTGACCCTGTTCCGGATCCGGCTCAACAACCGGCTGGAGCAACAGGTCATCTACGACATGCGCCATGATGTCTACCGGGCGTTGCAGCGGCAGTCGATCACCTACTATGAAAATCGCTCGACCGGCGAACTGATGTCGCGCGTGGTCAACGACGTGAACAATCTGGAAAGTCTCTTTATCGACGGGGTCGAAGCCGGCGTCATCGCCTGCTTCACGCTGGTCGGCATCCTGACGGTCATGCTGCTCCTGAGCTGGAAACTGGCGCTGATCGCCCTGATTCCGATTCCCTTCCTGGTCTTCGGCGGCGTCCTCTTCACGATGAAGGGCCAGCCCTACTTTAGAAAGATTCATGAGCAATCGGCCCGGCTCAACGCCCTGATCCAGGACCATTTTTCGGGCATCCGGGAGACAATGAGTTTCAATCGGCAGGATTACGAATTGGGCCGCTTCAGCGCCATTAATCAAGCCTTCTGCCGGGCCAATCTGCAAGCCATGCGCTTGTGGTCGCTCTACTCCCCCGGCATGATTTTTCTCGCGTCATGGGGCACGGTCATGACGCTCTGGTTCGGGGCGCACGCCGTGCTGGCCGGCGAAATCACCATCGGTACCCTCGTCGCCTTTCTGGCCTACCTGGGACTCTTCTACACCCCGCTCAACCAAATTCACACGATCAACCGGATGGCCCAGCATGCCCTGACCGCGGGAGAGCGCGTGTTCGAGATTCTGGATGAACGGCCGGCCGTCGTCGATCATCCCGACGCCCGCCATCCGAGCACCCGCTCCAACGGCACCATCCGATTCGAGGGGGTCTCGTTCGCCTACCGGGCCGACCTGCCGGTCATCCACGACGTGAGCTTCGACGCGCACGCGGGCGAGCGCATCGCCCTGGTGGGCCCCAGCGGCGCGGGCAAAAGCACGATCATCAAGCTGCTGATGCGCTACCACGACGTCGGCGAAGGCTGCATCACGCTGGACGGCCTGGACATTCGGGGCCTGACGCTCGAATACCTGCGCGATCAAATCGGCATCGTCCACCAGGAACCGTTTCTCTTTAACGGCACCGTGCGCGAAAACATCCTCTACGGCAAATCAGACCTGAATGCCGTCGACATGGCCCGCCGGGCCGCCCCCGCGGCGATGGGCCCCGGCGACGCGGCGTTGATCGACGCGGCCCAGGGGGCGCGCGCCCATGACTTCATCATGCAACTGCCCGACGGCTATGACACGTGGATCGGCGAGCGCGGCGTCAAATTATCGGTGGGTCAGAAGCAGCGCGTCGCCATCGCCCGCGCCCTTTTGAAGGATCCGCCCATCATCATTTTCGACGAAGCCACTTCCAACATCGACATTGAAACCGAGGTGAAAATCCGGGAAGCCCTCGACCTGCTCACGCAGAACCGCACCACGCTGATCATCGCCCACCGGCTCTCGTCCCTGCGCAACGCCGACCGGATTCTCGTGATCGTCGACGGCCGCATCGCCGAGCAGGGCACGCATGACAACCTCATGTCATCGAAAGGCGCCTATGCATCGCTGTACGAGGCCCAATTTGTCATCTAAGCGGCCGGCGTCATGGTGAATACGCTCACAGGCCCCGCGCTGGGACGCAGAACGACCGTCCGCAACCTGGTCCACCATCTGACGATGGGCCGATCGGCCGTCGTCGTTGGCGGCCCGAAGATGGGGAAAACCACGCTGCTGCAGCAAACGGCTGCTGACGTGGCCGTCCATGCCCTCCACCCCATCGTGATCGATCTGATGACCGACACCGGCCTTGACCTTGAGCGCAGGATTCCGGAGGGACCGCACCATGTGATCCTCTTCCTGGACGGCTGCGAGCGGCTGCTGCCCGATCCGTCGCCGGTGGTGCGTCAGATCAGGCAGGCGTCCGAGCAGCTCGGGCCGCATCTGAGGGCCATCGTCTGGGCCGGCGGCGTCGCCTGGGGTGAATGGGCCATGGCCCATCTGCCGGCATTTGGCTGTCCAATCCGGTACTATCCGTTGATCGTGTTGCCGCCGAAAGAAGCCCGTCCCTATTTGAAGCAGCATTGGCCGGCGCTGCCTCCGGCGGAACTCGAACGGGCGCGAGAACGGTCGGGGGGGCATCCCTATCTGCTCTCCCGAATGGTGGAGCGGCCCAGGGGAGATAACGACGCCTTCTTCGCCGAACTGTGGAGCGTCGCGGACAACCCGACGGAACACCATGTCCTGATGCAACTGATCGAGAAGGGCTCCTGGGTGCTGCTTCAGGAGCTGCACAGTGAGACCGGAGAGAAAGTGTCAAAGACCGTGCTCGACCGTCTGGCCATCGCCGGATTGATCACTCGAACGCTGGTCGATGGGGCGGCCTCCGCCGCGATTGTCTCGCCCCTGCTGGCGGACTGGGTCAGACGAACCACGAACGGGCAACCCGCCGGGTTGCCACTAACAAACAAATAAAGGAGAACTCAAATGGCCGGCAATACCAAAGCAACGGCAATGAAAAAAATCCGTGAGCGGGCGAAGGCGGACAAACGGAAAGAGAAGGTTCTTCGGCGTGAAGCCCGCAAAACGGCCAAGGTCGCGAGGCCGGAATCCAAAGATGGCGTCGATCCCGATCTCGAGGGGTTGAAGCCGGGTCCCCAGCCGCTGCCGTACTAGAGCGGTCTTTAGGCCTGCAACACAGGGAGCGATTTGGTCACTACTGACTCATCAGCTCGACGGCGATCAGGTCCGATTCATCATCGACGTCACCAAGACAGCTCAAACAGGTGAAAGGGAAATCCGTTGGAAGATCTGGCTCAACAGTGTCCGGCCGCTCCACAGCGGCCTCGTGGCAGTCCTTGTGCAGGTAGATCGTCATCGGCAACGCTCCCTTCAGCCTCCAGTATGGCCCTCTACAAGGGATTAAGCAAATACGGGCGATACCCCCCTCTTCCATTTTTGCCCTGTTTGGGTGTATGAAGAAGGGGCGATGACGCCGCGGCCTCACACACACAATCTCACATCACAGGAGTCACACAATGGCTAAAGGCATGGGACATCAGAAAAATACCAAGAAGAAAGCCGCCAAGACACTGATGGAAAAACGCGCCATCAAGGCGGCCAAGAAGGGGCGCTAATTCGTCCTATTACCGCGTAAATCGATTATTGTAGGGGCGCACATGCTGCGCCCCTGCCAACAAGATTTACGGGGTATTAATACGCCCTTTTAATCCAACCAATCTTTTTCCTTCAGCTTCCTTGGTAGATATTTCTTCGTCAGGAACTGGAAATCCTTGTTGGCCAGCGCGTCGAGCTCATACTTGAGGCCGCTGGCCAGCATCCGCTTGATCTCCTTCTGCCACGGCTCCTTCTTGAACCACGCATAGTCGAGCAGCTCCTTGGCGCGGTCGATATCCTTCTCGTTGAGCTTGATCCCGACGTTGCGCGGCAGGCCATAAATGTCGGGGTCCGCGCTGGAGAGGCCGATGAACTTGGCCTTTGGAATCGCCATCCGGTTGCTTTCAAACGCCAGATTGATCGATCCCTGCTTGACCACCGAGTAGATGTAATAGCCCCAGGGGTCGTTGTCCACCATCACATAGACCGGCAGCCGTTTCTCTTCGTGCAGCCGGCGGGCCAAGCGCCGCACGCCACGGGGCGGCTGGCCGTTGCCCGTCAGCAGCACGCAGTTGTAGCGCCGCCAGAACTTGTCCTCCGACAGGCGGTTCCACTGCGTCCCTTTTTCAACCAGCAGCACGAAATCGGCCGTGCATTTTTTGATCTCCAGAAATCCCGGCTCGACGATCGACGGCACCGAGTAACCGCCCTTGCCTAAACGGGCGCAGTCGACTTTGTCGCCGTCGTCTTCGAAGACCACCGGCCCCACGATGCTCCCGGCGTTTTCCGCGCGCACGTGCAGCTCCTCGCGCAGCGCCTCCAGCGACACCTCCAGATCCTCGATCAGCGGATCCGATTCGTTCTGGGTGTCGAAGGTATTCTCGTTTGAATCCTTGATCGTGTGCTTGGTGCGGTAATAAATTTCCCTCAGCGACGTGGTCAGGTCCGCGCGCTGCAGTTCCGAGAGCGCGTCGGCCACCAGCACCGTCTGCATGAATTTCTTCGCCATGCCGACGTTGAAGAAGGAGCGGGCCTGTTTTTTCCGGCCCATCTCGATCATCCCTTTGCGGGCGTTGAAGTTCACGTTCGACAGCGACCGGATGGGAATCGACAGCGTGGGGTCCTGGCGCCGTTCGGCGGCCGCAATCACTGCGTCGGCCACCCCAACCAGTCTCCTCGCCACCTCCTTGCTTCTGCTCCGAGTGATCTTGGCCATATTATTTTCCTTTGCGTTTATGGCGCGTCACGGGTTTTTTCCTCACCGGCCTCTTGGAGGGCTTCTTGGGGGACTTCTTCGGCAATGGCTTGGCCGCTTCACCGGCCGCCTCGGTGGTTGCCGCAGCCGTTGTCTGGCCGGCTAACGGCCCGGGCCCTCCGCCATCCGGAAAAGGCAGCGCTCCCTCAATCCCCTCCGGCGTCACAATGATGGAGTCGGGCAGCCCTTCCGGCCCGCTCCCCTTCTTGCCCAGCGCCTGGTCGGTCTGCTCCCCGCCCGTGCGCTTCATCGCAATCTTCTGCAACTGCTCCTTCAACTTCTCGACCTGGATCTTGCCGCCCTTGAGCCGGCCGCAGGCCTCGGCCACTTCTTCGATATAAAGCTCGAAAATATTCCGCCGGCGAAATTCACTCTTCGCCCGCTCCCGTCGCCGCAGAAAGACTCCCAGCCGCCGGCCGCATTCCTGAAGGGCCAGCCGAATCTCCTTCCGGATTTCATCGTAATCGGCGATCGCCTCCTTGGATTCGCTGGTAAACGGCACCCAGACCGAGGCCATATGGACAAAAATCACCATCGGCCCGGCCGGCAGCGCGCCCTTGGACTGGGCCAGGCCGTAGTTGCGCCATGTGGTGTCGAGGACGGCCTTGAACGTTGAGCAGGCCGCCTGCTGATAGAGCAACGGGACGCGGTTGGCGTACCGGATGACGCGGGCCAACTCGTCATCCCCCTCCCGCTCTTCGCCCTCAGCCAGCGGCTCGGCCGCCTCTTCAGGCTTCTTCGCGGTCTGCTCCGGCCCCCGGCCATAGGCCAGACCCGCCTCGATCACAAAGGGATTGCCCCGATAGACCGCCGGCGAACGGGTGACGGCGGTGTAGAACTCGCCTTTGATCTGTTTGTAGAGCCCGGTCAGAATCGCCTTCTCGCCGATGGGCGACAGGCAGTTGCCCGGCGGCGCCATGATTTTGGTCGCTTGCAACACCTTGTACAACGCCTCGGCCCGCTCCCCGTGCAGATCCCGCGGGCGTGAGTGCGGAGAAATTTTGGCGTGCTTGCAGATCTCCTCCGCCAGGCTCGATGGAACCCGGCTGAAATCACCCGACAGGAAACCAGACAACCAGTGGCTCCGCGTATCGTGGAGCATCTTGAGAAACATGCCGAATTCGATGCCGTACGGATGCGGCTTGATCTCGCGCGGCGGCGGGGGCAACTGGTGATAGGTGCGGGGATATTCTTTCGTCTCCCCTTCCGGCGTGTGATACACCAGCCGGACATGCGGATTGGCGATCGACGTCTGCTCGAGATATTCGTCCACCGAGGCGCGCCCTTTTTGATAGCGCCCCTCGATCTCGATCGTGACCTGGGTGCCGCGGTGCGGCTCCCAGTCGACCTGCTTTTTCTCCAGAATGCGGGGTTCGTTTTTCTTGGTGTCGATCTGCACTTCGAAATAATGGGCCGGCTTTTTTGGTCCGGTCCGGGAGATGATTTTGACGGGTTTGCCCGTCGTCAACTGGCCGTACATGCCGGCCGCGGAGATGCCGATGCCCTGCTGGCCCCGGCTCATGCGCAAGCGGTGAAATTTTGAGCCGTACAAGAGCTTCGCAAAAATCGGCGGAATCTGTTCGCGGACGATCCCGGGACCGTAATCGACCACCGTGATTCGGAAACGCGTGGCCTGGCTCGGCGAGGGCGTCTCCCCGCCGGCGCCGACCACCTCCAGTTTGACGATCACCTCCGGCAGGATGCCGGCTTCTTCGGATGCGTCGAGCGCATTGTCCACCGCCTCTTTGACGCAGGTCAGCAGCGCCTTTCTCGGACTGTCGAAACCCAGCAGATGGCGGTTCTTGGTGAAGAACTCCGAAACAGAGATTTCCCGCTGTCGGGCCCCCATCTCAACGGCGGAAACGCCTGGGGCTGGTTTCGGAGCTCTGGCGGGCGGCGCCGTCTCAGACGTGGAGCTTTTCAGTTTCGACTTTGGTTGCGGTTTAGCTTTACGCTTGGACAGAGGAGCGCTCCGGCTGAGAGTGCGAACCGCCCCAATTTACTGTGAAGACTTGGAACTGTCAAGGTAATCGTGGTGATCCCGATTGTTGCGCACGTAAGGGCACGGCGCGCCGTGCCCTTACAGGCGATGGTCATCAGGGTCGTAATGGCTTGCGACGCTTCGCGGCACGTCGTGAAACCGGGAGACGGTGCCATCCAGAATGATATCCGACGGCTTGATCGGGTTCTTGAGATGGAGGCCTTCAAACGACCGGCACCGGCTTAAGGCCACATACGTCTGTCCGTGCGCAAACGCCCCGCGCCCCAGATCGATCACGACGTGGTCAAAGGTCTTGCCCTGACTCTTATGGACGGTGATGGCCCAGGCCAGCTTGATCGGATATTGCCGGAACGAACCCGTGACCACCGGGTTGATCCGGCCGTCGTTCTTGTTATACTCATATTCAATTTTTTCCCATGCCGACGGCTCGACCTCGTGGACAGCATCGCCGAACGACACCGTGACCACATCGCGCGTCAGCTTGTGCACCACGCCCAGCGTGCCGTTGACCCACCGTTTATTGGGATCATTCTTGACCATCATCACCTGCGCGCCCGGTTTCAGCTTCAACTGCCGGTCGGTGGGGCACGACTGCTCATCAAAGTTGCCGGTCACCTCGGCGTCGAACAGACACCCCTTCGCGCGCAAGGCGTTCAACCGTTCCAGATTCATCTGCGATGCGAGCCCGTTCGTGCTGGTGAGCGTAATCGCCAGCTCCCCTTTGCCACAGGCGGCCGGCGGCGCGCAGCGTCGATTGAGCGCCAGCAAATCGGCCGGCAGGAGCTGATTATTCCGGACCTTGTTCAGGAGCGCGATAAACCCTGGATCCCTCTGCCGGAAGACTTTCCGCAGCTCAATCACCTCAAAGGCATGCGCTTTGAAAACTTGCGCATCAAAAAAGTACGGGCTTTCGTACGTATCGCTGAAATAGTCCTGCAATTCCTTGTCGACAATGGGCGGGAGCTGGTGGAGATCCCCGATCAGGATCACCTGCACTCCCCCAAACGGCTCGTGCGGCCGCTTCCGGTTGAGTCTCAGCGAATGGTCGATGGCATCCATGACGTCGGCCCGGACCATCGAGACCTCATCGATCACCACCGCGTCCA
>CAZJRH010000247.1:0-2387 GCA_964548215.1 uncultured Nitrospirota bacterium | reverse complement strand
AGCAGCCAGGTTTTGCGGCCCATCGCTACCCGTCCCGCGTGTAGAGACTGAGGACAAACCGGCCGGTCACCTGGCCGCCCTCCCCGTCCTTGTTCAACACCATCGATTCGATCACAAACGGCTCGTCCGCGCCTTCAATGGCCGCCATGAACCGGCGCACATTCGCATAGGTGCCGCGGGCGTTGAATTGCAGTTGGATCCGCGCCCAAGAGGGACTGGCAGTTTCATCGGGCTGGAAACTCATATCCGGCATGGCGACCCCCGTGCGCCGACCCAGCGCAGAAACGCGGGCGATCGCCTGGGGCAAATCCTTTTTGGCCGGCGCGACGGCGACCAGATCCTGAATCGCCGTCCGGGCGGCCAATAACTCCTGCAGTTGTCCTCGAACCGCCTGGCTCTTTGCGACCTGTGCCTGGAGCGCCGTGTTCGTGGGATAGGCCCACAGGCCGTAGGCCAGCAGATTGGCCCCCAGCAGCAGACCGACCGTGATCAAGGGGCCGCGCAAACGGGCGATCGATCGGGTCCATCGCTCCGGCACGACCATCCCCGCCGGAAGCATGCGCCTAACCGCGTCAGTATTTGACATGGAGTGTAAAACCCACGGTGCCGTTCGGCTGGGTCTTCTGATCCGCGATGGAAACGTCCTCAAACCTGTCGG
Source organism: uncultured Nitrospirota bacterium (assembly GCA_964548215.1). Lineage (GTDB taxonomy): Bacteria > Nitrospirota > Nitrospiria > JACQCE01 > JACQCE01 > JBFMAJ01. The sequence goes on along the minus strand of CAZJRH010000247.1, from coordinate 1,729 downwards.
ACGCCTCCAAGGCGCGCAACAACCCGTTCGGCCCCGTCAATTGTGACTCGGTGAGGACTTCCCCGCGCAGCGTCAACGTGGACGTCAACAGCTGGGGCTGGATCGCGGCCAGCGAGACGCCCCAAGGAACGGCGCGCTCCAGATCATGGAACAGCCGCGACCAGAGAAAGCTCCGCTGGCCGACGATCTGATTCGCCACCTGGATTTGCGCCTTCAAGGCCGTCCGGGCTTCGTCGGTCAGGACCAGCCCCTCCTGGCGAAATCGCTCCTCGATCTTTCGATGCTGCTCGGTCAACTCGGCCGTGCGCACCAGCTCCCGTTCAAGCCGCTGGCCCTGCAGCACGCCCCCCATCACGATCGTCCCCAACAACACGACCAGCGCGATCGACGACGCGACCAGCGCCAGTCGCGCCCGCTTCAGCAGGGCAACATTCTCGGACGCCAGATTGATCGTAAACGCCATGACCCGCCTCAGCCCCTCTGCCGTTCGCCGGCGGACGACAGCGCCGCCAGCGCCGTGGTCAACGCCGGCCGGCTCAACGGGTCGGTCGCCCCCTGTGCGGCCTTCGACTCATCGTCCGCGTCCGGCGCCGTCGATCCATCGGCCTGCTCGGCCGCTCCGCCGTTGTGCTGCAATGAGGTGATCTGGGCCTGATAGACCGTCTGCATTTCCCGGGCGAGACCGGTCAACGGCCGATCGCTGAAAAAGAACAACCGGCTCACGGGCGGAGGCTCCTCCCCCTCCACCGCCGCCTGCGCCGCCCGAATCGACGCATCGACTTCGGCCATGACCCGGGCCAGCAGGTCGGCCTCTGTCGACGCGCCCGGCATGGCCTTGACCCGGATAAACCGCGGACCGGAGCCATCCAGCAGAATAATCGTGAAGTTTTGATCGAATAAATTCAAAAAGAGCGCCCACTGCGATGGTCCGAGCGACGCCAGCAACTGCGGCTCATACAGGTTATAGAGATGAAACGCCGCGATATCCACCACGGCCGGCAGCAGCCCGGCCGCCCGGGTGACCGATTCGTATTCTTCCAGAATCGTCTCCCGGATGGCGGAGACCAGCAGCCGCTCCCGGCCGCCGGCCGGCGCGGGCAATCGCTGATGGGCAAACCGGCAGCGCCCCAGTGAATTCAGGAAGAGCCGCTCCAAATGATGCTGAAAGAGCGCATCGCGCTCCATGCGCCGCGACGGCACATGCGTCAGCTCCAGGATGGCCACCCGCACGGTCGGATCCGGCAGGCTGACGGCCACTTCGCCCCGCCGGCTCATCGCCGCGGCCTCTTTCAAGCGATCGATGAGCGCCTGGGGCTGCAGGATATTCGATTCGACGGGCGAGGGCGTCACGGCGCCGGCGGGCAACGGATCGACCCGGGAAGCCCGGGCCGCGGAGTCGACGACCGCCATCGCCACATACCCGGCGCCGATGTACAAACCGGCGTCCGGAGTCACATCCCACCACTCGCGCCACTGACGCGACAGGCGCGTGCCGCCGCCGGTCCAGCTCATCACATCGACTCGATGAAGGTGATGCGATTGATCTCGCGCAGGGTCGTCTCGCCTTTCAGCACTTTTTCCACGCCGGCCTGCCGCAGCGTGGTCATGCCTTCGGAGATCGCCTGCTTGCGCAATTCCGAGGAAGGGCGGCGGGCCAGAATCATCTCGCGGACGGTGTCGCTCAGGTCGAGAAACTCCGTGATGGCCCGGCGGCCCTTGAAGCCGGTGC
>CAZJRH010000246.1:0-3459 GCA_964548215.1 uncultured Nitrospirota bacterium | reverse complement strand
TGTGCTCGGCGCGCTCCTTTTCATCCGCCTTCAGCTCCGCCTCCAGCCGCCGATCCTCGTCGGGCGTCGCGCCCCGCGGCCGCGTGCCCGCGATGGGCCGCAGTTCGATCAGCCCCTCCTCACATCGCACCAGCACCTCGGGTGACGAGCCGGCCACTTTCAGATCGCCGCACGACAGATAATACATGTAGGGCGATGGATTGATCAGCCGCAGCGCTCGATAGACTGAAAAGGGCGCGGCCGAGGCCGGCCGTTCGAAGCGCTGCGACAACACCACCTGCATGATGTCGCCCGCGGCGATATAATCCTTGGCCCGCAGCACCATTTTCTCGTACGACGATTGATCCACCGTCGATCGGATGGCGGCGGTTTTGGCCCGGCGGCGCGCCCTCAGCCACGCGGGCGTGCGCAGCGGCCGCCGCAGGCGCGTGACGGTCAATTGAATGCGGGCCGCCGCCTGCCGGTAGGCCGCATCGGCCGAGCCGCGTGACGGATCGGCGTAGGCCACCACGATGATTTTTTGCGCCGCGTTATCGAAAATCACCAGCGTCGAGGCCAGCAGGAACAGTAAATCGGGATGGCCCAGCCCCGGCTTGCCCCGATCGGGCAGCCGTTCGAAGGCGCGCACCGCATCGTAGCCCAGACAGCCTACGGCGCCGCCGAAAAAGCGGGGCAATCCCTCGGCCGAGGCCATCCGCCAGGGAGCCAGCCACTGCTCCAGCGCCGCCACACCGTCGGCCGTTTCGATGGTGCGGACCACGCGCCCCCCTTCCACCACCTCAAAGCGGCCGGCGCGGCCGCGCAACACGCTCATGTCGCCGCAGCCGATGAAGGAATAGCGGGCCCATTTCTCGCCCCCTTCCACGCTCTCCAGCAGATAGCCGTATCGGCCGTCATGCAGCTTCAGAAAGGCCGAGACCGGCGTTTCCAGATCGGCCGGCAGTTCGCTCCGAAGCGGCACGGGTTGGCCGGATTTTGCGAGGCGTCGATAGTCGGCTAGCGAGGGGAAAATCTTTTGCGTCATCGACGACATAATGACCCATGTCCTAACACACAGGGGGGGTATTGTCAATTTTATGGCGGGAGAAAAGGAAGAAAAAGCAGGGGCTTACGAGCGCGTCAACTCGCGGCGCAGTTCGGCGGCGTGCGCCCGGTCGACCTTGGCCTGCGTGGGATCGAAGGGCGCCCTGATCTGCTCCAGGGCGTCGAGCGTGTCGAGCCCCTTGGGCACCTCTCCCGCGGCCGCATAGCTGCGGGCCAGCTCCAGATAGGAGATGGTGCTGGCCTTGTTCAATTGGATGGCCAGGGCCAGCTCGCTGATCGATTTGTCCATCGAGCCGCCGGCAAACCAGGGAATCAAGCGATAGACCACTCCGCGCACATGATGGGCGCCACTGTGCCTGGCATTCATCGACAACACGATGTCCATCTCGTTCATGATCGGTTTGACCAGAAAGAGCGACTTGAGGACACCGCGCTCCTGCCCGATCTTGCCGTAGGCCACACCCAGCCAAAAATGGCATTCCACGCAGTCGCTGTTGACCCCGACGCCATCGGCCGCCAGCGTTTTGGCCTTTTCATAATGGCGCAATTTCTCGGCGGAGACGCGGGCCTGATCGCCGAACCATTTTTCCGATCGGGAAAGCCGCCAGAGCACCTCGTCGCGCGCCTCGGGATGGGTATCGCCCAGCGCTTTGAGCAACTCCAGGGCCTGCTGATGATGATCGTCATCGGTGCGGGTCAGATAGAGCAGATCGGCCCTCAGCAATCGATCGGCAATCGACGGCGCGAAGGCCGCCGCCGGCACGCCCGCGGCCGGGCTGATGCCGCCCCATGCCGCCGATCCAACCAGTCCCAGCAGGAGAAATACCCACTGCCATCCTTTACCGATCAACATGATGCCGACTCCCGATGTCCTGAAATCCCTGATCGAGGATACAAACGAAACCTTACCATACCCCATGGCCGCGGCTGGAATCAACCGGCGTCACCCCGCGGCCGGCGCATTGACTTCACTGACGATGCTCATATAATAACCCCAATGTACTTCTTCGGCAAATACACTGGCGGCCGGCTGGCCGCGATCGCCGGGCTGCTTCTGGGCGCCGCCTGCGCGGCGGCGCCGATTAATCAACTGCCCGAGGTGGAACAGGCCATTGCCTCGGCCATCGAAGCCAAGGCCGAGCAATATGCGTCGGAGCTGCTGCGCCGCGCCATCGCCGACGTGGACGAAGCACAGCGGATTGGCGGCGCCCCCGCCCAAGAACTGCTGCAGCGCGCGCAACTGGAGGCCGAAGTGGCCGCCGCCCTGGCCAGGGAACGGGCCCTGGCCGAGCAGTTGCAAACCGCGCGGGAGCAACGCGACGCCGCGAAGAGCGCGGCCGCCGCCGCAAAAAAGACCGCGGACACGGCCAAGGAAGAACTCACCCTCCCCGTCATCGGACCATTCACCGACCAACCGGAGCGCCCATGACGCGCCTCACGGTCATGGCCGGCCTGCCGGCGCTGTTGGTCGCAACCATCTACGGATGCGCCGCCCCCGCCTCGTCGTTGCAAACGACGGACGACTTGCTGAACCAGGCCCGGCTCTCCGTCCAACGGGCCGAGGCGGATGAGGCGATCCGCCATGCGCCCGACGAATTTCTTGCAGCCAAAGCGGCGCTCGAGGAAGCCACGCAGGAGGGATCGCGCGACGCCGCCTATCGGGCCTGGCATCAGGCCGAGATCGCCAGCGCCAAAACCCGCGGCGCCGCATCGACGCAGCAGATCGAGCGGGTGAAATCGGAGACCGCCCGGCTCGAGGCGGAGACGCGGCGCTATCAGGCCGAAGCGGAAGCGGCCCGGCAGCAGCGGGGCAAGGAACGCGCCGAAGCGGCCACCGCGCAGGCGCTGGCCAGGGCCGAGACCGAAACGGCGGCCAAGGAACGCGCATTGCGGGAGAAGGCCGCGGCCGAGCTGAGGGCGGTCGTCGAGTCGGCGGAAAAGGAACGGGCGCTGAAACTCAAGGAAGAGCTGGAGAGCCGGCTCAGAAGCGCCGCAACCGAGATCGCGCAGGTGCGCGAGGAGCAACGGGGATTGATCATCAGCCTCTCCGACATCCTGTTCGACTCCGGCAAGGCGACGATTCTCCCCGGCATGCAGCACAAATTAACCAAGCTGGCCAAGATTCTGTCGACCTACCCCGACCGCCGGATCGTCGTCGAGGGCCACACCGACAACACCGGCGGCAACGATTTCAACCTGCAACTGTCCGAAGCCCGGGCCGAAAGCGTGCGCAACATGCTCATCACGGAACAGATCAACCCGGAGATGATCACGGCCGCCGGCTTCGGCAAATCGAAGCCGGTCGCATCCAATGCGACCCCGGAAGGCCGCCAGCAAAATCGGCGGGTGGAAATCGTCGTGCTGAATCCGCCGGACGCGCCCGCCCCGACCAGCGGACCGTAGGGGCGGGTTTCA
>CAZJRH010000245.1:0-1656 GCA_964548215.1 uncultured Nitrospirota bacterium | reverse complement strand
CAATTTCTCAATATCTTCCCGCGTGACGGTGGCCACGGAACTGGTTAAATTCGTTTCGACGACCGGGCGCTGCGCGACGACGACGATCTCTTCGCCCTTAACGATTTCCTCCGCCAACTCGGTATTTACCGTTTTGGTATTGTCGGAAATGATCAACAAATTTTGCACGACGACGGTTCCGTAGCCGATAAAACTGAATTGTACGCGATACGTTCCGGGCGGAATATTCAAGATCGTGTAGTAGCCGTCGACATCAGTGACCGCGCCGAGCGCGGTGCCGGCGAGCACGACATTCGCGCCGGGCAGGCCCTGCTTTTGCTTGTCGGTCACGCGGCCCGCGAGCTTTCCGGTGGTGCCGGGCCAAGCGAAAGAGCAAACGGCAAAGAGCAAAAAGCAAATGACGGCGGTTTGTAATTGGAAGAGGTTTTTGGGTGAAACTCCGATTGCACCGTGAATCGATTTTGTTCGCGGGAACATGTCGCGCCTCGTGATACAATTGTTGTTGAAAAACATGTCGAAAATCGCTATATTCAAATCAAACAAAAAGGAGTTGCCTTATGCCTGAAATCATGACGCTCGACGGCATTATCGACGACTTGCACGCCATCGAACCGCTGCTGTTGCAATTTGAGAAGAAATACAAATTGCTGAGCACTTATTTTTACAAACTCTATCAAACCGGCAAGCTTGAATGCGAAGATGATTTTCAAGAATGGGCGGCTTTGTATGAAGCCAAGCAACATCGCGAACGACTTTTTCAAAAGAAAAAATCTACTGGTACGATTCACAGCCGCATCCTCACATACCAAGTTTAGCCGGCACACATCCCCACCATAAACACGCCAGCATTTCACAACAGATATTGACCGGTCGCTTAAATCGTTCGTTCACCGAAAAGTCGTGGAATTATAGCGACCGGTCAATGAACTCTTTAGAAGTGGCCGGCCGCCTGATATTAAACACAACCGCGTTGCTGCGCATTTGTACAGCCGAATTTGCCTTTTCTTATTCAACAGATTGTTGATAGCTTGAAATAATAAGCTTTAACTTTTCAGCCATCATCACAAGTCATTCGGAAGCCTGCCCTGCCAAAGGCTCTAGGCAGGCCAGGGAATCCCTTTTCATAAGAGCACAGTGCTTGAAATGAAAAAGGATTCCTACGGAATGACATGAAAAAGAGTGGGCGAAGTTCGACTTGGGCTGCGAGATTTTTCTAACTTAGCAAACTCGTCGTGCCCAAGTCGAACTTCACTCTACACAATTGACCTCAGACTTCGGACTTTCGACCTCGGACTTTACTTCACCAACATAAACTTCCCATATAACGTCGAGCGCACGTGTTGGCTGCCGGCGGGTTTCATTTCCAGGCGATACAAATACACACCGGTGGTGAGATTTTCCGGCGTGAACACGGTTTCGCGCGTGCCGGGTTGTTGCAGACCGAGCGGAATCGTTTTCACGCTGCGACCGAGGATATTATCGCCTAATCAATTTGAGCCTTCAAGGTTTATCCAAGCAGCGCCAATATAAATAGGCAAATTTCCACCTACACTTGAAACAAAAATAGACTCTGAGTCGATACGAACATCTGGGTCATCCGGTGAACAAAACGCATGTGTTTTATAGTCAGTCCAAGAACCTCGTATTGCTATATCA
>CAZJRH010000244.1:0-2676 GCA_964548215.1 uncultured Nitrospirota bacterium | reverse complement strand
TAGGGCCCTTCCATCTGCTCCGGCCGGACGATGCAAGGAGGCATCGAGGCCACGTCCGGCATGCGCGAGAAGAGCCGCCGGAACCACATGAAGGCGTCGATCGTCGGCTCGCACCCCGCCAGGCCGGCGGCGCCCGCGGCGCCCATAAGGCCGAGCAATGTGCGTCGGCTGATCTGTTGATTTGTCGGCATGGCGGCGATCACTCCACCGTCGTGTTATCACGACGGCGTGGTGGAACTCTACACAAATACCGGTGCTGCCGGCAAGAGCGGGGCAGTGAAGTTGACAGCAAGGGGCAAGCTGCTACCATCAAAAGGCAAACCGGTTATTTCTTTCAATCACTTGAGCCGTGCGAAGTTCACGCGCTCAAGACAAAGGGAGGGCTCGGGCATGGCGCCGCAATGGCTCAAGCGAAAACGCTTTCTCCTGGACAGATTTCAATATCGTCTGCTCGCGCTCAACCTGATCTACTTCTTCACGATCCTCATGGTGACCGCGGGGTTTCTGTTTATTCCGCTGATGGTCAAACTCGACAGCAGCGGATTGTCGCTGGTCGAGCAGGAGGAGGTGGCGAGCCTGATCCTCTCCCTGCACACGCGGCTCTGGCCGGCCATGGCCATCGTGTTTGTGCTGCTGGCGATCCATTCCGTCGCGACCTCTCACCGGATCGCCGGGGCGCTCTACCGGTTTCGCAAGGTGTTTGACGAAGTCGCCGGGGGCAATCTCACCGTGCGGGCGACCCTGCGCAAGAAGGATTACCTGGACAATGAGGCGGCGTCGATCAACCGGATGATCGAGGGGCTGGGCGCGCGCGTGACCGGATTGTCGGAGGAGTGCGCGGCGTTGCAGGCGACGCTGGCCGCTTGCGCCGCCAAGGCGCAGGGGGGCTCGCCGGAAGAGCTGACGCGGGGGCTGGCCAGGGCCGAGGCCCAGGTCGGGCAGTTGAAGCGGCGCTTGGAGGAGTTCACACTCGGAGGAGGAAAGGGCGGCCGCGCGTGAATCACCAGCGTGGGTTGACGCCGGTCAACCTTCTCCTGTTGCTCGTGCTGATCATCGTCGCGGTCGCCGTGGTGGTGCCCGTCTATACCGGTTTCATCAACAAGGCGCGGAGTATTCAGGCCGTGTCTGAAATCACCGGACTGAAACAGGAAATCATGATGTATGAAATCCGCACGGGCCATCTGCCCGTCACCCTCGACGAACTGGGCAAGGGCCATGTGGTGGACTCGTGGGGGCGCCCCTATCATTATCGGGTCATCTCCGGCAAGCCGGGAGGGCCTCGGCGTATGGACAAATTACAGGCGCCCTTGAACTCGGACTATGATTTGTACAGCGCCGGGATGGACGGGGAAAGCTCGCTCGACCTGGCCGCCACCGTCAGCCTGGACGATGTCGTGCGGGGGCATGACGGCGCCTATGTCGGGCCGGCGTCGGAGTACTGAGCCAACGGCGGCCGGGCGTGGTGATCGGACTGATTTTTGATGATGAGGGGCCGCGTCCGTGCTATACTGGCCCGGAAATTAGGGGACACTCATCCCCGAGTCTCCGCAAGCGGGGGCGGCCCATCAGCCGGGGAACGGCGGTCCGGCGGATGGGACGGGCGGGTCCTGGGCCCGTCCGGCGCAACGCATCGCCGATGAAAGGAGGTGGTCCAGTGGGCAGTACCAACCCTACGGCGAGTGAGGTGGCAGCGTCTTAGTCGCCACAGAGTAGGGGGGATGCGGGGGACAGATTTCAAATCTGTCCCCACCCGTACCCCCACCCGTAGCCTGGGACGTCGTCCCAGTGCCACCGGACCCGGAAGCGCGGACTCCGTAGCCGCCTTGGGATCGTCATGATCTGCTTCCGGGTGTAGTTTTTTCGGCGGCGGTGACCAAGCAGTCTCCTCCCCATGCATCTAGCAGAACAATTTCAGGTAATCATCATCGGCGGCGGCGCGGCCGGGCTGATGTGCGCGTTGACCGCGGGCCGGCGGGGACGTCGCGTGCTCCTGCTGGAGCATGCCAACCAGGCCGGGAAGAAAATCCTGATCTCCGGCGGGGGCCGCTGCAACTTTACCAATCTTACTGTCGACGCTTCGAATTTCCTCTCCGGCAATCCCCATTTTTGCAAATCCGCCTTAAGCCGGTATGGGCCGCGGGACTTTATCGCATTGGTGGAACAACACGGCATTCCCTATCATGAGAAAAAGCTGGGTCAACTCTTCTGCGATGGCAAATCGACCACGATCGTGAACTTACTGCTGGACGAATGCCGGGCCGGCGGGGTGAAGATCCAGACCCGCTGCCAGGTTGAAAAAATCGACCATCGAATGGACGCCGGTGGAAAGCGGACCTTTACCCTCCAGACCAATCTGGGGAGTTACGAGGCCGAATCGTTGGTGATCGCCACCGGTGGGCTGTCCATCCAGAAAATGGGCGCGACTGATTTTGGCTATGGCGTGGCCAAACAGTTTGGTCTTAATATCCGGCTGTGCCGGCCGGGCCTAGTCTCCTTGACGCTCAATCCAAAGGATTTGAAAGAGATCGAGGGTTTGTCCGGAAGCTCCGCGGAGGCCGTCGTCTCCTGCCGTGACCAGAGCTTTCGAGAGGCGATCCTTTTTACGCACACGGGCTTGAGCGGCCCGGTTATCTTGCAAATTTCAAATTACTGGGAGCCGGGCGATGCCGTGACCAT
>CAZJRH010000243.1:0-1850 GCA_964548215.1 uncultured Nitrospirota bacterium | reverse complement strand
GCATCGCCAGCATCGTCGCGGTGGTCCTGACTGTCAGGCTGCTCCCGGACTCCACCGCTTGGCAATCCATGGTCTTGAGTCTGGGATTCGGCCACTATTTCATGGCGCTCTTCTACTCCCAGCGGCAGATCATGCACTTGGCGGCCCACCCGTCCGTGCTGCCTTCCCTGCTGGTCGTATTGGCGATTGGCGCGGCGCTTTATCTTAATAATTTTCCGCTCGTCATTTATTTCGGCATTCATCACGTGTTGAACGAAGTCTACCTGCTGAACCGTCCGGCCATGGTCAAGGACCACCGGGCGATGACAGGGTTGCGGCTCGGCGCGGTGTTGCTCCACGCCTTCATTTATCTCGGGTTGCTGCGACACGACCCCGACCTGCAATTTTTGGATTGGTCCGTGCTTCTCTCCGGACTGGCGGGCTCGCTCGGGCTGTTTCTCTATTGCCTGAATCGGGTCAGGCCGTTCATGACGCGCGCCGAATTGATCGATGCGTGCGCGTTTGAGCTGATCGGGCTGGGATTGCTCAGCGCTTCGTTGGCCGTCAACGTGACCTTTCTACAAATTGTGCTCTACCACTTCATGTTCTGGATGTTCTTTCCCCTCCCCAAGCTTGTGCAGCGTGGTCGCCCGGCGCTGCTCCGGTATGCCGGGTTGACGGTCCTCTCCACCGCGCCGTTCCTGTTGATCTCTCCGGTCGGCGTGGTCGGCTACGATCTGTCCACGTCGCAGTTCCTGCAGCAATTCATGTTCTGGTCCTATCTGCATATCACGATGTCCTTTGCCCTCTCGGACGCCCATCCGGCCTGGATCAGGTTCTGGTTCAAGCCGCGTCCCGTCCTATCCGGCGGCGCTCCGAACCGCGCTTAAGGGCGGCTACATAGTGATCGGCCTCGCGTGTCGGCTTCGGCAATCGGTAGCCGTCGCAACAGGCCAACACGATGTCGATGGACTCCTCGAGCGTAATCCGATGGCCGGGCGAGACAAACAGCGGCCGGACGTTTGAGCGAGTGCGAACAACCGCGCCGATCACCCGCCGATCCAAGCGCAGCGGACTCCGCGAGCCGGCCGCCTTCGCGGGCTCGTCATAGGAGCCCACCAGCAAGCTTTTGGCGCAGCCGATGGTCGGCCGATCGAGCAGGAGTCCCAGATGGCTGGCGATGCCCAATCCGCGCGGATGGGCGATCCCCTGCCCGTCGCAGAGAATCAGATCGGGCTCCGTCCGCAGTTTTTCAAACGCGCGCAACAACACCGGTGTTTCGCGAAAGGAGAGCAGGCCGGGCACGTAGGGAAAGGTCAGCGGCCCCGTGGCCCAGGTGCGTTCCACCTCACGCAATGACAGCGTCGGGCCGGATGGTTCGACTCGATAGACGATGACGCCCGCCACGCCAAGCCCCCGCGACGCATCGACGGCCAGATCGGCACCGGCGATGTGGCGCGGCGGCCCGGGCAACGGCGCCAGCGCCACCTGACGGCTGAGTGCGCGCTGCAGCGCGATTGCCTCGGCTGGTGTCACGTCCCACCCATGCAGGGCTCGACACCGCATTAGCGCAGGGGGGTGGTTCCGGGCGAGTCGAAGATGCGCCGGAAAAACGTTTCCAGCTCCGCCGATTCGAGATAGTCGGCCGACTGCGGCACTCCCGCGCGGCGCGGATAGTAGATGCGAAGCCAGCTTCCGCCGATATCGCAGCAGAGTTGCCAGAAATTCACGCTGCGCGGCATGAGGACGATGGCGCTGTTGGCCACGACGGCGTGCAGGGCCTCGATATTTGCCGGCGTCAATTTTTTGCCGGTTCCGGACACGATCCCGTCGAACCGGATCTCATCCAGCCGCTGCTCCCCGGCGAGTCC
>CAZJRH010000242.1:0-3964 GCA_964548215.1 uncultured Nitrospirota bacterium | reverse complement strand
AGGCATTCAGGCGTTTGACCCCGTGCTGGTCGAAGGCAAGGCCATCCGTCTGCATCCGCTGGTCTGCGCGGCGTTCAATGCCGACTTCGACGGCGACCAGATGGCCGTGCACGTGCCGCTCTCGATCGAGGCGCAGGTGGAGGCCCGGGTGCTGATGCTCTCCGTGCAAAACATTTTGTCGCCGGCCAACGGCCGGCCCATCATGGTGCCGTCCCAGGACATGGTGCTCGGTTGCTACTGGTTGACCAAGGAGCGGACCGGCGCCAAGGGCGAAGGCGGCGTCTTTTCGAATGTGGAGGAAGTGCGCATTGCCTATGACGCCGGCATGGTGGAGGAGCACACCCGGATCACGGTGCGGATGAACGGCTCGATGGTCTCCACGACGACCGGTCGCGTGCTGCTGGGCGAGATTCTGCCGTCACAACTGACGTTCCATCAGGTCAATCGTGAAATGACCAAAAAAGAGTTGACGAAGTTGATTGATATCTGCTACCGCGAGGCCGGTCATCGCGAGACGGTCGCCCTGCTGGACCGGATCAAGGATATCGGGTTCGCCTATGCGTCGCGGGCCGGCATTTCCATCTGCCTGAACGACATGAAAATTCCGGCGCGCAAGAATCAACTGATCGAACAAGCTAGGCGGAGCGTGCTCGAGATCGAACGGCAGTATGCCGACGGGCTGATCACCAACGGTGAACGCTACAACAAGGTGGTGGACACGTGGGCGCACGTCACCGAGTTGGTTGCCAGCGAGATGATGCGAGAGCTGTCGGAGGAGGAGGCCAGCATCAAGTCAGGCCGAGTGCAAGGGGATGATTTCAACTCCATCCACATGATGGCCGACTCCGGCGCTCGCGGCAGCAGCCAGCAGGTGCGGCAGTTGGGCGGCATGCGCGGACTGATGGCCAAGCCGTCCGGCGAGATCATCGAGACGCCGATCACGGCCAATTTCCGCGAAGGCCTGACCGTGCTGCAGTATTTCATCTCGACGCACGGCGCCCGCAAAGGGTTGGCGGACACGGCGTTGAAAACGGCCAACTCCGGCTATCTGACCCGGCGCCTGGTTGACGTCGCCCAGGACGTGATCATCACCGAGCACGATTGCCAGGCGGTGGACGGCCTGTACGTGACCGCGTTGGTGGAGGGCGGCGAAATCATCGAGCCGTTGGAAGAACGACTCTTGGGCCGCGTGGCGTTCGAAGACGTCAAGGATCCGGTGACCGGCGACGGCATCTGCGCCAAGAACGACGAGCTCACCGAGGCGCGGGCCCGCGCCATCGTCGAGGCGGGCATTGATCGCGTCAGAATCCGTTCAGTGTTGACGTGCCAATCTCGGCGGGGCATCTGCACGCTCTGCTACGGACGTGACCTGGCGCGGGGCCGGCTGGTTGAGCGCGGCGAGGCGGTGGGCATCATTGCGGCGCAATCGATCGGCGAGCCGGGCACGCAGTTGACCATGCGGACGTTCCACATCGGCGGCACGGCGAGCAAAGTCGTCGAGCAGACGGTGTTGGAGTCGAAGCACGCCGGCGCGGTGAAGTATTTCACCTATGACGCCAAAAAGAACGTGGACGTGTCGACTCCGTCGATCGCGGTCAAAAACAAGGAAGGCGACATGGTCGTCATGTCCCGCAACGCCAAGATCGCCATCTACGATGAGACGGGCCGTGAGCGCGAAAAATATTCGCTGGTCTACGGGGCTCGCGTCAAGGTCAAGCATGGAGAGCGCGTGGAGGCGGGCCAAAAGCTCGTCGAATGGGATCCCTACTCGTTGCTGATTCTGACCGAGGCGGGCGGCAAGATCGCGTACGGAGACATCATCGAAGGGATGACGATCCGCGAGGAAGTGGACGAGGTGACGGGTTTGTCCCGCACGGTGGTCATCGACCATCCGGGCTCGAATCTCCGTCCGCGGGTGTCCATCAAGGACGAAGGCAACAAAACCGTCAAAATCCACGGCAGCTCGAACGCAGCCCGGTATTTGCTGCCCGCCGGCGCGCACATTCTGGTGGAGCGCAATCAGGAAGTGCAGCCGGGCGACGTGCTGGCGAAGATTCCCCGCGAGACGACCAAAACGAAAGACATCACTGGCGGTCTTCCGCGTGTGGCCGAATTGTTCGAGGCGAGAAAGCCGAAGGAACAGGCGGTCATCAGCGAGATCGACGGGTTCGTGGAGTTCGGCGGGTTCGTCAAGGGCATGCGCAAAGTCATCGTGCGCAGCGAAGTGAAGGATGAGGCGGGACAGCCGATCAGCAAGGAATACTCGATCCCGAAGGGCAAGCACATCAACGTGCGCGAGGGCGACTGGGTGCACGCCGGCGAGCCCTTGATGGACGGCTCGGCCAATCCGCATGATATTCTGGCGGTGCTGGGCGCGAAGGAACTGCAAAGATATCTGGTTGATGAAGTGCAGGAAGTCTACCGATTGCAGGGCGTCTCGATTAGCGACAAGCATATCGAGGTCATCGTCCGGCAGATGCTGCGAAAGATTCGCGTGGAGGATCCCGGTGACACCGATTTTCTCATCGGTGGGCTTGTCGATCGGCTGGTCTTCACCGATGGGAACGAGCAGATGCAGGCGGCGGGCAAGAAGCCGGCGATCGGCACGCCCGTGCTGCTGGGCATCACCAAGGCGGCGTTGAGCACCGACAGCTTCATCGCCGCGGCGTCGTTTCAGGAAACGACCCGCGTGCTGACGGAGGCGGCCATCACCGGGCGCGTTGATACCTTGACGGGATTGAAAGAAAACGTCATCGTTGGGCGATTGATCCCGGCCGGATCGGGTCTGATAGACTACCGCGACACATTCGTGGTGCCGCCGGCGACGGCGGTCATGGATGAAGAGCCCGTGCTGGCGCTCGACGAGGCCGAGGGCGGCGTGACGCCGGTGGAGCTGGTTCAGCCGCCGGTCTGCGAACCTTCGACATAACGATATAAACCCTTGACAATAGAGGAAACGCCCAATATAGTATGTAGGTTTTGCTCGGATATGAAACTGACACAGCGGACAGCAGGTACACAATGGAGCGGGCGTGCCGACCATTAGTCAATTGGTGCGGGTGGGGCGGGAGAAAATTCGTGGCCGGACGAAGAGTCCGGCGCTGCGCGGTGCTCCGCAACGGCGGGGTGTCTGCGTGCGCGTCTACACCACGACGCCGAAGAAGCCCAACTCGGCTCTTCGCAAGGTGGCGCGCGTGAGATTGACGAACAGCATCGAAGTGACGGCCTACATTCCCGGCGTCGGACATAATTTGCAGGAGCACTCCATCGTGCTCGTCCGCGGCGGCCGGGTGAAGGACCTGCCCGGTGTACGGTATCACATCATTCGTGGGACGCTTGACGCCGTCGGCGTGAAAGATCGCCGGCAAGGTCGGTCGAAATACGGCGCCAAGCAACCGAAAGCCACCTAAGCCTCGAGTCTGCCATGCCCCGTCGCCCGATTATTGTCAAACGACGAACGTTTTACGACGCCCGATATCATGATCCGCTCATCGGATTGATGATCAATACGCTGATGCGGAAGGGGAAAAAGACCACGGCGGAAGGCATTTGCTATCGCGCGCTCGATATCGCCGGCGCGAAAAGCGGGATCGAACCGTTGAAGCTGTTCAAGACGGCGGTCGACAACGTCAAACCGCTGGTCGAAACGAAATCCCGGCGGGTCGGCGGTGCGTCGTATCAGGTGCCCGTCGAGGTGCGGCCGGTGCGCCGGATGTCGCTCGCACTGCGGTGGCTGGTCAAATACGCCTACGTGAGAACCGGAAAATCGATGGAAGAAAAGCTGGCCGCGGAGTTGATGGATGCGGCCAACCGCACCGGCGGGTCGATGAAAAAACGTGAAGACACCCACCGGATGGCGGAGGCGAACAAAGCCTTCTCGCACTACCGCTGGTAATGATCGGACGCCCGCATGGCACGACAATATCCCATCGACAAGACCCGCAACATCGGCATCATGGCGCAC
>CAZJRH010000241.1:0-1969 GCA_964548215.1 uncultured Nitrospirota bacterium | reverse complement strand
ATGAACCAGCTCACGCCGATGACGAGCAGCAGCAGGTCGTCCAGCCGCAACGTGAGGCCGCGACCCAGCGTCCCCTTGCCCCCCATCTGGCTGACGACAAACTCCGGGGAGAGCAGCATGGAGAAAATGAGCAGGTAGAGGGCGAAGGGCGTGGAGACGAGCGCCAGGCTGAAGACCGTGACGCCCACCGCGATGATGAGCCCGTGGGCCGGCGTCGTCTGCAGCAGCACGAACGCGACGCTCAACGCCAGGAGCGGGAGGATCAGATAGGAGAGTGGCAGGCCCGCCGCGGGCGGGTTGATTGGTTCGATGGTCCGCACCCTTGTGCTCCCGTCAGCCGCCGAAATCGAACCTGCCGGAGGCGACCCTCGTCCGGGTTAGCCGCGGCCCGCGCCGGTCAGCTTTGACGCCTCGCCCTTGGATTCCGGCGAGGCGAAATAGGGATAATGATACTGGAATTGGTACGGGTCCATGGAAATCTCGGCCCGGATGTTGTTGAGCACGATGCCGGTCAGCTTGGTGTGCGCCTGCTCCAGCAGCATCTTCGCGCGACGCAGGGCGACGCGGGGAATGTCGCCCACCTGGTAGATCAGCAGCGTGCCGTCGGTCAGACGGCCGATGATGATCGAATCCGACACCGGCAGCGTCGGCGGCGCGTCGAAAATGATCAGGTCATAATCCCGCTTGAGGGAAGTCACCAATGCCTGCAGACGCGCCGAATTCAGGCACTCGGACGGGTTCGGCGGCATGAAGCCGCTGGTGATGATGTTCAGCTTGTCGATGCCGGGCGAGGCCATGATCTCGTCGACCTTGAACCGGCCCATCATCAGATCGGGCAGGCTGCGGCAGACCTGCTCGAACGACTTGGTGCCCATCAACAGCTCGGTCAGGCCCGGCGATTTCTCAATGCCGAAGACTTGGTGGATCGCCGGGCGCCGGAGATCGGCGTCGATGATCAGGACCCGCTTGCCGGCCTGCGCCATGCTGATCGCCAGGTTGACGGCCACGCTGGTCTTGCCCTCTCCGATCCCCACGCTCGTGAGCTGCAGCACCTGCAGGGGGCGATCCAGCGCACTGAAGAGCAGATTGGTCCGCAGCGACCGGTAGCTTTCCGCCAGGGCCGATTTGGGCGCATAGAGCAGCGCCAGGTCGGCCGGCGACCAGCCGCGGGGGCCATGATCCGACCCCGCGCGTTTGGCCCACAACGGCCGGAACCCCAGGGCCCGGGTCACGCGCTCCAGCATCGACTGCGAGGACGCATGGTGCTTGAGCATCTCCGGCGTCGCATGCTTCATCACGTCGGGGCCGGCCTGCGGCAACACGCCCAGCACCGGCAGGCCCAGAAATGATTCCACGTCCTCGATCGTGCCCAGCGACGTGTCGAAGGATTCCTGCACGAAACCGATCAGCAACCCCAACAGGCAGCCGATGAGCGCGCCGACCAGGACGTTCAGCAGCGTATTGGGCACGTTGATCGGCAGCGCGCTCTTGAACGCCGGCTGAATGGGGGTGACTTCGACGATGCTCTCGGCCCCCTTGATCAGCGCCTCCTGATACTTGGTCTTCAAGAGCAGGTAAATATCGTTGTTGATTTTGACTTCCCGCTCCATGCGGGCCAGTTGCAGCGCTTTCTCCGGCACGCTGGCGTATTGCCGCCTGAACGCCGCCAGCCGCTCGCCCAATTGCTCGCCGCGCCGCTGGAAGGTCGTCCGCTTGGCGGTCAACTCGCGCAGCATCTCTTCGCGAATCACTTGAATTTTCTGGTCGAACTCCACCACCTGCGGATGGGTCGGATGATAGCTGATCAACAGCGTGTCGCGTTCCTGCAGCAGATCCATCAACCGGCTATTGAGCATGAAGACCTGCGCGGCGGCCTCTTCGGTGAAGATCCGCGCGGGATCGATGGAGACGGCCGAGCCGGTGGCCGACGCACTCGCCATGCTCAATGAGCCCTGGCGGCCGAGCTGGC
>CAZJRH010000240.1:0-1957 GCA_964548215.1 uncultured Nitrospirota bacterium | reverse complement strand
GCCTCGATGATGTCGACGCCGAGCCGCGCCAGTTGCTTGGCGATGGTCAGCTTCTCGTCGACATTCATGCTGGCGCCGGGGCATTGCTCCCCGTCGCGCATCGTCGTGTCAAAAATGGCAATCGTGCGTGTCATTCGTTTTCACCTGTCATTTCGCCGACAAAAAAGCCCTCTTTCAACTGCCAGAGGGCTCATCGCGTCGCACTTCGATGCCTCCCCCTCATTGCGTCCGGTGATCCTCCGCTTCCACCACCGGCGGTCGCCGGATTTTCTTCAGCAGGGCGCGCCACGGCCGGTCCAGCACACCGGACAGCGCGTAGCCCGCAAAACCGACAAAGATCGTCATCTGCGGGAAGAGCGCCAGAATCACCAATACTAGCACTGATCCAACGAGCAACTCAAACGGCCGCCAGTGGGGCAGCCGCAGCTGTTTCCCATAGCGAAACCGGCTGACCATCAGCGCGGCCAGCGCATAGATCATCACCAGGATGACAACGGGCCGCACTTCCTTGCCCAACCGCAGAATATATTCGTCCAGCAACACGGTGGCGGCGATCAGGCCGGCCGCCGCCGGAATCGGCAACCCGGTGAAATAGCGCACGTCGCTGCCGGACGCCTGCACGTTATAGCGGGCCAACCGCAGCGCGCCGCAGGCGACAAAGAGAAACGCCGCCACCCAGCCCAGGCGCCCATAGCCGCTGAGCGCCCAGGTATAAATCAGCAGGCCGGGGGCCAGGCCGAACGAGATCAAATCGGCCAGGGAATCGTATTCCAGGCCGAAACGGCTCGACGATTTGGTGTACCGGGCCACGTAGCCGTCCAGACTGTCGAAGATGATGGCGATCAGAATGGCGGCCGCGGCATGCAGGTAATTGGCCGAGAGCACCGATACGATGGCATAAAAACCGCTGAAGAGATTGGCCGTCGTCATCACATTGGGCAGCAGCGCGATTCCGCGGCGGCGGCGCGACACGTCGCTCATGACCACACCCCCACGACGCTCTCGCCCGCCTTGACCCGATCGCCGATTTTCACCCGGATGGCGGTCGATGGCGGCAGGTAGAGATCCACCTTGGAGCCCAGCCGGATGATGCCGAACCGTTCGCCCCGGGGCAAATGATCACCCGTGCGCACCCAGGTCTCGATCCGCCGGGCCAGAAACCCGGCGATCTGGACCACCAGCAGCTTGGCCCCGCGATCGGCGTCCACGATCATCACCTGGTGCTCGTTTTCCAATGACGCCTTCGGATTGAAGGCCATCAGGTAGCGGCCGGGGAAATAATGGATCGCCGCCACCTTGCCCGCGCACGGCATCCGGTTCACATGCACGTCGATGGGGCTCATGAAAATGCCCAGCCGGGTCATCTCCCGCTGCAGGAAGCGGTCGTCGCGGCACGACTCGATTTCCATCACCTTGCCGTCGGCCGGTGAAATGATGAACTGGTCCCCCGACGGGGCCGTGCGTTCGGGATTGCGGAAGAACCAGAGGAAGAAGAGCGCGCCGATACCGGCCCCCACCGCCAGGCTCGACACCCCGGCCCACGCCGCCGCCGCGGCCGCCGCCAGACAGCCCCCGATCAGGGGCCAGCCGGAGCGCACCACCGGCCATCGCGCGCCCGCCTCGGTCAGGCGGGCAGCAATCTCAGCGGCCGGGACGTCAGTTTTTTGATCGATCAACGAGCTTCCCTTTTTGCAGCCAGGGCATCATGGCGCGCAGCTTTTTGCCGATCTCCTCGATCGGGTGCGACTCGCCCTGCTTGGCCAGGGCGTTAAAGACCGGCCGATTGGCCTTGTTCTCCAGGATCCACTCCTTGGCGAACTGGCCACTCTGGATTTCCTGCAGGATTTTTTTCATCTCCGCCCGCACTTCCGGGGTCACCACGCGGGGCCCCCGGGTCAGGTCGCCGTACTTGGCGGTGGTGCTGATCGAATAGCGCATGTTGGAGATGCCGCCCTCA
>CAZJRH010000239.1:0-4169 GCA_964548215.1 uncultured Nitrospirota bacterium | reverse complement strand
CGGAACTCCTCACCAGCTTTGGCAATTGATCTCTGACGACCGTCAGTACGTCCGTGCTTCCGGCGGATAGCGCGTGATGTTCACCGGCGCATAGTCCATCCGCTCGCGCAGTCCGGCGCTCGCTTGAGTCAGGGGGAGCATGCTCAGCTCCCCCTGACAACCCCCATCGCCGTACATTAATAACTCCGCGCTTCCGGCTGATAGCGCGTGATGTTCACCGGCGCGTACTCCAGACGCGGCCCCGTCGGCGTGCGGTAGGCGAGCGTATGCTTCAGCCAGTTGCCATCGTCGCGCCGGGGAAAATCGAGCCGATAATGCGCGCCGCGGCTTTCTTCACGGGCCAGCCCGCCGTCGATAATCGTTTCGGCCAGGTTCAGCACGGAGAGCAATTCCAACGCGGCGACAAGTTCGCTGTTCAGAACCTCGCTCCGGTTCCGCACGCCAAGACCCGCCGCGCGGCGCCGTAATTCAATCAGCCGCCGCCGCCCCTCCTCCAGCCGCTCCCGGTTCCGGAAGATGCCAACGTGGCGGCTCATCAGCTCGCCCACCTCGTCGCGAAGCGTCCAGGCCGAGAGCTGATGGCCGGGCTCGAACAGGGCCGCGATCCTCCGGCGGTCCGGCTCGAGGACCGACTCCATCAGCCGCGGCGCGGCCACGCGGGCCGCGCGTTCGGCGGCCCGCACGCCGGCCCGGCGCCCGAACACGATCGTCTCCAGCAGCGCGTTCCCGCCCAGACGGTTGGCCCCGTGCACGCTCAGGCAGGCGCATTCGCCGGCCGCCAGCAACCCCTCGATTTCCGTCTCACCCCACGCCGTCGTTTTGATCCCGCCCATTGAGTAGTGGACGCCCGGCGTGATGGGGACGGGCGACTCGATCATGTCGACGCCGATATAGGTCAACGCCAGCTCGCGGATCTGGGGCAACCGCTCCAGAATCCGCTCGCGCCCCAGGTGGCGCACGTCGAGCAGCACACAGCCGTCCAGTCCGCGCCCCTCTTCAATCTCCTGCTGCTCGGCCCGCGACACGACGTCCCGGCTGGCCAGCTCCATCGCCTTGGGCGCGTAGCGCGTCATGAAGCGCTCCCCGAGCGCGTTGATCAGGTAGCCGCCCTCGCCGCGCGCCGCTTCGCTGAGCAGAATGCCCGTGCGCTTCAGCGTGGTCGGATGAAACTGCACGAACTCCATGTCCATCAGCGGCGCGCCGGCCCGGTAGGCCATGCTCATGCCGTCGCCCGTATTGATCATCGCGTTGGTGCTGATTGCGTAGACCCGCCCGTAGCCGCCCGTCGCCAGAATCACCGCCTTCGCGGCGAAGGCATGCAAGCCCCCGCGGAGCAGGTCGAGCGCCGCCACGCCCCGGCAGGTCTGCTCCTCGACGATCAGCGAGGTGATGTACCATTCCTCGAAGACCGTGACCCGCCGCTTCAGCAGTTGCTCGTACAGCACGTGCACCAGGGCGTGGCCCGTCCGGTCCTCGGTGTAGCAGGTTCTCGGATAGCCGGCGCCGCCGAACGGACGCTGGGCGATGCGCCCCTGTTCGTCCCGGCTGAAGAGCGCGCCCATGCGCTCCAGCTCGGCGATCTGCTCCGGGCCCTCACGGCAAAGGGTTTCGATCGCGTCCTGGTCGCCCAGATAGTCGCTGCCCTTGACCGTGTCGTAGGCGTGCGCCTCCCAGGAATCCTCGGGCCCGATCGCGGCGTTGATGCCGCCCTCGGCCGCCACCGAATGGCTGCGGACCGGATGGACTTTTGAGAAGAGCGCGACGGAATAGTCGGGTGGGATGGCGATGGCGGCGCGCATACCGGCCAATCCGCCGCCCACGATGATGACGTCAAATTTCATCATGCGGTGATCCCGTCAATGGGCGGGCGACGGTCAGGCGGGAGGCGACCAGCGCAGATTCGGTTTGCGGGCGGCCAGCACTTCGTCCAGCCGCCGCACGTCGGTGGTGTGCGGCGCGTGCCGCACTTTCTCCGGCTCTTTTTCCGCCTCGTCGGCGATCGCCAGCATCGCCTCGCAAAACTGATCGAGCGTTTCCCGCGATTCCGTCTCCACCGGTTCGATCATGATGGCTTCATCGACGACCATCGGAAAATTCACGGTCGGGGGATAGAGCCCGAAGTCGATCAGCCGCTTGGCGATGTCCCAGGCATGGACGCCGTGGGCCTTCTGCCGCTTGGCCGACAACACCACCTCATGCATGCAGGGACGATTGTACGGCACGTGATACCGCGCGGCTAAACGGCAGCGGACATAGTTGGCGTTCAGAATCGCCGTCCGGCTGACGGCCGCCATCCCCTGCGCTCCAAGCGTGCGCATGTAGACGGCCGCGCGCAGCAGGATGCCAAAATTGCCGTAGAAGGCGTGCAGCCGGCCGATGGACGAGGGTGACGGCACAGCGAAGGCGAGCCGCCCGTCGCGTTCTTCGATCAACGGCGCCGGCAAGAATGGCGCGAGCGCGGCGGTCACGGCCACCGGCCCCGCGCCCGGTCCGCCGCCGCCGTGCGGAGTGGAAAAGGTTTTGTGCAGGTTGATGTGCACGACGTCAAACCCCATGTCGCCGGGCCGCGCTAACCCCAGCAGCGCGTTCAAGTTCGCCCCGTCCATGTACATCAACCCGCCGGCGGCATGCACGATCCTGGCGATCTCAACGATGTCGCGTTCGAACAGTCCCAGCGTATTCGGCTGGGTCAGCATCAGGGCGGCGCACCGCTGGGTCGCTTTCTTACGCAAATCCTCCAGGTCAACCAGTCCCTCGGAGGTCGACTTCACCTCCTCGACCTGGTAGCCAGCCAGCGTCGCGCTGGCTGGGTTGGTGCCGTGCGCCGAGTCGGGAATCAGCACGATCGTGCGCGGCTCCCCGCCGCCTTGTTGCTTCCGACGGGCTTCATGGTAGGCCCGGATCATCAACAACCCCGCCAATTCGCCCTGCGCGCCGGCCGACGGCTGCAGCGCCACGCGGGCCATGCCCGAAACGGCGCACAACGCCCGGTCCAGCTCGATCATGACGCGCAACGCCCCCTGCACCTGCTCGGCCGGCTGCAGCGGATGCAGCCCCGTCCAGCCGGGTAAACGGGCGACGTCTTCGTTAATTTTCGGATTGTATTTCATGGAGCAGGAACCCAGGGGATAAAAACCGACGTCGATGCCATAGTTGGCGCGGGAGAGCCGGACGAAATGGCGGACGACGTCGATCTCGCTGACTTCCGGCAGCCGCGGCGCTTGCGTCCGGCGAAAGTTCGCCGGCAGCTCGCCGATGGCCGACGGCACGTCGCTTGCCGGCAACTGATAACCCCGCCGGCCCGGCACGCTCTTCTCAAAAATCAACGATTCCGGCACAACCGTCCTCCCCCATGACTGCCCATTGCGCGCCGATCAGGTCGCCGGCGCCACCCCCGGCGCCGGCCGGCGCCGGATAAACTCGACCGCCTCGCCCAACGCCTCCATAAACTTTTGCACGTCCTCCGGAAAGACCATCACGCGGAAGTGCTCGGCCGGTCCTTCCTCCAGCGCTTTGCGCTCCGAAATCACCAGATAGACCCCGCCGTGGCGGTTTTCCTTCACGTCAAAATAGTAGCTCCGTCGACCGGCCCGGATCATCCGGCTGAACAGTTCTTCTTGCGGGTTCATAGCCACCCTCCGAGGGAATCGTGCTCGTGTCGTCAATGCCGCGCACGCCCGTGTACCGAGAATCGAACGCGCTGTTCATCGTCGATTCGAAGGCAACGCGCGCGCCAGGGCATTGACACATTGATCCAGCTCCGCGCGCGTCCGTTTTTCGGTGACGCAGCACAGCAGAGCCTTCTCCACCCCCGCCCCATACGGAGCTAATGACAGCCCCAGCAAGATCCCGTCATCAGCCAACTGCCGCACGATCGGTTCACTCTCGACCGGCAGCGTGATCACAAACTCCTTGAAAAACGGCGCCGCGTAGGGCGCGGCCACACCCGGCAGCGCCATCAGCGCCCGTTGTAGATAATGCGCCTTGTCCCAGCATTGCGTCGCCGCCTCCCGCAGCCCCTCGGGCCCGAGCGCGGCCAGATGGACCGTGGCCGCCAGCGCGGTCAGCGCCTGGTTGGTGCAGATATTCGACGTGGCGCGCTCCCGGCGGATATGCTGCTCCCGGGCCTGCAGCGTCAGGCAATAGCCCCGCCGGCCCGCGGCGTCCAC
>CAZJRH010000238.1:0-8558 GCA_964548215.1 uncultured Nitrospirota bacterium | reverse complement strand
GTCGGCTCGGTCGGCTGGGTGTTTGAAAAAAAAGGCTATATCGTCGTCGAACGCTCGAAGGCTGATGAGGAAAAATTGATGGCGCTGGTCCTGGACGCTGGCGGCGAGGATCTCCGCACCGACGGCGACCGCTATGAGGTGCTCAGCGAACCGTCGGCCTTTGAATCGGTCAAGCGCGCCCTCGAGCAGCAATCGATTCCCCTGGCCCTGGCCGAAGTCTCGATGGTTCCGAAAAATACGGTCAAGCTTGAGGGCAAGAGCGCCGAGCAGATGGTGCGCCTGATGGAAGCGCTCGAGGACCACGACGACGTGCAGAAAGTGTGGGCCAATTTCGACATTGCCGACGAAGTGATGGAGCAGGTCGCGGCCAACTCGTGAAAATTCTGGGTGTTGACCCGGGCACGGTGGTCACCGGCTACGGCGTGATCGAGAGCCGGCCCGATCGATCGGGGCGTAACGTGCCCAACTGCCTGGCGGCCGGGCAGATCAGCGGGGGGCGCGCCCAGTCGATGCCGGTCCGGTTGCGGACGATTTTTGAATCGCTCACGGCCCTGATACATGAATTTCAACCCGACGCCGTGGCGGTGGAAGAGCCATTTGTCGATAAAAATATCCAGACGGCGCTCAAATTGGGCCAGGCCGAGGGTGTCATCCTGGTCGCCGCCCAACTGGCCGGCGTGCCCGTGACGGTCTATTCTCCCGCCACCATCAAGCTGGCCCTGACCGGGTTTGGCCGGGCCGAAAAATTACAGGTCGGGTACATGGTGACCCGGCTGCTGCGCCTGAAAGAGCCGTTGACCTCCCACCACGCCACGGACGCGCTGGCCGTGGCCGTCTGTCATCTCCATTCGGCCGCATTGCTCGAGGTGCGCAACCGGCGCCGGCCGGCGGCTTCGTCGACGGCGGTCCCGCTGTCATGATCGCGGCGCTGACCGGGACGTTGGCTGACAAGCAGCCCAATCGTCTCACGGTCTCCGTGCAGGGTGTCGGGTACGACGTCATCGTGCCGCTCTCGACCTTCTATCAGTTGCCGGACAAGGGCGCATCCCTTTCGCTCTGCATCCACACGCACGTTCGCGAGGATGCGATTCAGCTCTACGGTTTTCTGTCGCGAGCGGAGAAGGATTGTTTCCTGTTGCTGCTGGGCGTGAACGGCGTCGGCCCGAAAGTGGCCCTGGGTTTGTTGTCGGGCCTCTCGGTGGCCGATCTGGCCGGGGCCATCCGCCGGGGGGACGAGGCGAGATTGTCGGCGGTGCCGGGCATCGGCTCAAAAACCGCGGCCCGTCTGGTGCTGGAGTTGAAGGAGAAGGTGCTGCCCTTTGTCGAGAAGGACCAAGCGGGCGACGAGCAGAGCCAGGACGACCATCTCCAGCGCGACGTTGTGTCGGCCCTGACCAACCTGGGCTATCAGCGCCATGACGCGCGCGACGTGGTGCGCAAAGTCTGGCGCGACACCGCGCCCAACGGGCTGGGGCTCTCGGTCGAGCGATTGTTGAAGGAATCGCTGAAGGTGTTGTCGAAATGACAGGGTGTAAGGGCCGGGGGCCAGGGTGAGAGAGGAAGGGGAAAAACCCGACATGGATGAGCGGATCATCGCCGCCAAGCCGAGCGACGACGATCGCGCCTACGAATCGAGCCTGCGCCCGCTCTCCTTCGACGAATATGTCGGCCAGGAGAAGGTCAAGGAGAATCTGAAAATCTACATCGAGGCGGCCCGCCAGCGGGGCGACGTGCTGGATCACGTCATTTTCTACGGTCCGCCGGGATTGGGGAAAACGACCCTGGCCCATATCATCGCCAAGGAGCTGGGCGTGCAGATCAAGGCGACCTCCGGCCCCGCGCTGGAGCATCCGGGCGATCTGGCCGCGATCCTGAGCAACCTGGGGGAGCGTGACGTCTTCTTCATCGACGAGATCCACCGGCTGCATCCGGTCGTGGAGGAGGTACTCTATCCGGCGATGGAGGATTATCAGCTCGATATCGTCATCGGCCAGGGGCCGTCGGCCCGGTCGATCAAGCTCGATCTGCCGCGCTTCACGCTGATCGGGGCGACGACCCGCGCCGGCCTGCTGACCTCGCCGTTGCGCGAGCGGTTCGGCGTGATCGCCCGGCTGCAATTCTATTCGGAAGAGGAACTGCAGCGGATCGTCCGCCGCTCGGCCGGGTTGCTCAAGGTCGAAATCGAACCCGAGGGGGCCGCCGAGCTGGCCCACCGCTCGCGCGGGACGCCGCGCATCGCCAACCGGCTCTTGCGCCGGGTGCGCGACTTCGCCCAGGTGAAGGCCGCCGGACGGATCACGGAGCCGGTGGCCTGTGACGCGCTGGCGATGATGGAGATCGATCAGGCCGGGTTCGATATCATGGACCGCACGCTCTTGCTGACGATCATTGAGAAATTCGGCGGCGGCCCCGTCGGTCTGGACACGCTGGCGGCCGCCATCAGCGAAGAAGCCGGCACGATCGAGGATGTCTACGAACCGTTTTTGATTCAACGCGGTTTTCTGGATCGCACGCCCCGGGGCCGACAGGCCACGGCGACGGCCTACCGTCATTTTGGGCGGCCTTTTCCGGGTGTGCCCCCGGGAGAATCGCGCCCGCAATCGTCGCTCTTTTCTTCATAAAACAACTTGTTCAGCCGGTACGCTGTCGCCCGCGTATTGTGTTCCCGTGCATGCAGTTTGAAAACGTGTTGAAAAGATTAAAGTATTTTTATACAATAGCAAACTTCCCATGGCGACCGACTCTATGAAGGCATTGATGGAACTTCGGCGGAAAATCGACGCGATTGATGACCGGCTGCTCCGGTTGCTGAACGAGCGGGCCAAGATCGTGCGGCGGATCGGTCGGGTCAAAGTGGAACAGGCGACCCTGCCTGCTCGGCAGGCTCGCGGGGCGGTGCAGCCCCTGCCTGGCCGGCAGGCAGGCGCAACGGCGGGCAAGCAGGTGGTGTTTCATGCGCCGCAGCGGGAGCGGGAAATCTTCCAGCGCCTGGAACGATTGAACAAGGCGTTGGGGGCTGCCTTCCCGCAGGACGCGGTGCAACTGGTCTTTCGAGAGATCATTTCCGCCTCCCGCGCGCTGGAAGCGCCGCTGCAGGTGGCCTATCTGGGGCCGCCTGCGACCTTCACGCACATGGCCTGCATGCAGCACTTCGGCCTCTCCACGGGTTATGTGCCCGTCGGCAGCATCAAGGAGGTCTTCAACGAGGTGGAGCGGGGACGGGCCCAGTATGGCGTGGTGCCGATCGAAAATTCGACCGAAGGCGTCGTCAATCACACCATCGACATGTTCATCGATTCGCCCCTGAAGATCGCCGGCGAGGTGTTGCAGGAGGTCTCGCACCACCTGATGTCGATCGGCGGCAAGATGACGGGGATCAAGCGGATCTATTCCCACCCGCAGGCGATCGCGCAGTGCCGCGGCTGGATCGAGAGCAACCTGCCCGGCGTGCCGGTGCGGGAGGTCTACAGCACCGCCCGCGCGGCGGAGCTGTGCAAGGAGGATTCATCGGCCGCGGCGATCGCCTCCGAGCTGGCCGCGCGCCTCTACGGTTTGCAGGTCATCAAGAAACGGATCGAGGACAATCCGAACAACTTCACCCGCTTTCTGATCATCGGGCAGCAGTCGCCGTCCCGCTCGGGCCAGGACAAAACGTCGATCATGTTTTCGATCAAGGACCGCGTCGGGGCGCTCTATGAGATGCTCCGGATTTTCGCCGAGTCGAGCATCAACCTGACCAAAATCGAGTCGCGGCCGTCCAAGAAAAAGGCGTGGGAGTATGTCTTTTTCGTCGATCTGGAAGGGCACACGGATGATCCGAAAGTGAGCCGGGCCATCGACAAGCTGAAAGAGCAATGCCTCTTTCTCAAAATTCTGGGTTCCTACCCGTTTGCCAACCGGTGAATGACTAATGGCGCCCATTCGCTATTGGCCCGAGATTCTCGGCATCGCGCCCTATGTCCCCGGCAAGCCGGTGGAGGAGCTGGAGCGGGAGCTGGGCATTCGCGACGCGGTGAAGCTCGCCTCGAACGAGAATTCGTTGGGGCCGTCGCCGAAGGCGATGGAGGCGCTCCGGCAGGCGATCGCGAACGTGCATCGGTATCCCGACGGGCCGGGCACGCCGCTACGCGTCAAATTGGCCCAGCGGTTGAAAGTGGCGCCCGACGAAGTGATTCTGGGGAACGGCTCCAACGAAATCATCGAGCTGCTGGTCCGCGGGTTTGTGACCAAGGGCGACGAGGCGGTGATGGCCGACCTCACGTTCAGCCTCTACACGCTGATGGTGACCGTGGCGCACGGCACGCCCGTGCGGGTACCCTTGCGCGACGGGCGGCACGATCTGGAGGCGATGGCGAAGGCGGTTACGCCGAAGACCCGGTTGTTCTTTCTCTGCAACCCGAACAATCCCACCGGAACCATGGTGACGGCGGCGGAATTCACGCGCCTGCTGGCGCGGCTGCCGGACACGGTGGTGGTGGTGGCCGACGAAGCCTACGTGGAGTATGCGACCGACCCGGATTTTCCCCACAGCATCAGCGCGCGGCTCTCGGGCCCGCCGGTGATCGTGCTGCGGACCTTCTCCAAATTGTACGGTCTGGCCGGCTTGCGGATCGGCTATGGGATCGCGCGGCGGGAGCTGATCGCCTATCTGGATCGGATTCATCAGCCGTTTAATACGAACCGGCTGGCCCAGATCGCGGCGGCCGCGGCGCTGGAGGATGAACCGCACCTGGTCGCCAGCCGCCGGGTCAACGAGGAGGGGAAAGCGTTCCTCTTCGCGCTCTTTGCCGAGCTGGGCTGGACGGCCTATCCGACCCAGTCGAATTTCATTTACGCGGACACGGGGCGGGACGGGCGCCTCCTGTATGAGGCGTTGTTGCGAGAGGGTGTCATCGTGCGTCACATCGAGGGCAGCCGCCTGCGGGTGACGGTGGGCCGGGCCGAGGAACATCAGCGGCTCGCCGATGCGCTCCGCCGGGTTGTAGCTCGAGCGGCGTGAGCGGCGCGGGACGGACACGTAACGAAGTCGGAGGCTGATCGATGATCATTGTGCTGAAGGCCGGCGCGAGCCAGGCGGAAATTGACCATGTGGTGCAAAAAATCAAAGAGTACGGGCTGACCCCGCACATCTCCAAGGGGAAGGAACGGGTCATCATCGGCGCGATTGGCGACGAGCGGTTGCTGCAGAGCCTGCCGCTGTCGATTTTCCCCGGTGTCGAAAAGACGCTGCCCATTCTGTCGCCCTTCAAGCTCGTCAGCCGGGAATTCCAGCAGGAGGACACACTGGTGGCCGTCGGGCCTGAACAGGCCGACATCAAGATCGGCGGCAAACGGCTGCACGTCATGGCCGGCCCCTGCGCGGTGGAGAGTCTGGAACGGCTCATGATCGTGGCCGAAGCGGTGCGTGCCTCCGGCGCCACCATTCTGCGGGGCGGCGCGTTCAAGCCGCGAACCTCCCCCTATGCCTTTCAAGGACTGGGCGCCGAGGGGCTCGATCACCTGGTCGAGGCCAGGAAGAAGACGGGGCTGCCGATCGTGACGGAGGTGCTGGATCCCCGCGATGTGGCATTGGTCGCCCGCCACGCTGACATTCTGCAGATCGGCACGCGCAACATGCAGAATTTCCGGTTGCTGACCGAGGTTGGACAGATCGACAAGCCCGTCCTGCTGAAGCGGGGGTTGTCGGCCACGATCAAGGAATTTCTGCTCTCGGCCGAATATATCATGGCGGGCGGCAACCGCCGGGTGATCCTGTGCGAGCGCGGGATCCGCACCTTCGAGACCACAACGCGCAACACGCTCGATCTGGCCGCGGTGCCGGTGCTCAAGCAGCTCAGCCACCTGCCGGTGATCGTCGACCCGAGCCACGCCACCGGCAGGTGGGAGCTGGTGGCGCCGATGGCCCGAGCGGCCATCGCGGCCGGCGCCGACGGTTTGATGATCGAGGTGCACGCAAACCCCGAAGAAGCGCTCTCCGACGGGGAGGAGTCGCTCAAGCCGCCGAAGTTTCACGCCATGATGCAGGAATTGAAGAAGATCGCCGCGGCCGTGGGCAGAGAGTTATAGGGCGTAGATGCGGATTAGGGATTAATGGAGAAAAATCGGATTAAGGGGTAAGGGGAAAAGGAGTGAAGAAAAAAGGCGGAGCAAAAAAGAAACCACAAACCCCGTCGATTCGTCGAAAGCCCCGTCGTTCTCTTTCTGGCCCCCGGCCCCCGGCCCCTGGCCCCTATCTTTTTAACCGCATCGCCATCATCGGCGTGGGGCTGATGGGCGGCTCGCTCGGCCTGGCCGTCAAGGCCAGGCGGTTGGCCGGTGAGATTGTCGGCGCCGATCAGGATGCCGGCGCGCTGGCGCGGGCTGTCGCCCGCAAGGCGATTGACCGGTCGCTGGCGCCGGCCGCGGCGGTGCGCGGCGCCGATCTGGTGGTGCTGGCCACGCCGGTGGGAAGTTTTGAAGCCGTGGTGAAGGCGTGCGCCGGTTCGTTCGCACCAGGCGCCATTATCACGGATGTGGGCAGCGTGAAAGGGATGTTGATCGACCGGATCGAGGCTCGGTTGCCCTCCGGAGTGACCTATCTGTCGGCCCATCCGCTGGCGGGCCGCGAACAATCGGGCGTCGAGGCGGCCTCGGCGACGCTCTTCGAGGGATGCCGCGTCGTGCTGACGCCGGGCGCGCGCTCCAGCCCCGAGGCCGTCGATCGGTTGACGCGGCTGTGGAACGGGCTCGGCGCGACCGTCACGACCATGGCGCCCGACGAGCATGACCGCTATCTGGCCTTGGTCAGTCATCTGCCGCATCTGGTTGCCTATGCCCTGGTCACCTGCGCGTTGGAGCTGGCCGGCCGCTCGCCCGGATTGCTGGAGTTGACCGCCGGCGGCTTTCGCGATTTCACCCGGATCGCCGCCAGCTCGCCCGAGATGTGGCGCGACATCTGCCTGGAAAATCGCCGCCACATTCTCGACGCGATGGATCAGTACCGGGTGGTGATTGATCGCTTCCGCCACATGGTGGCCTCCGGCGACGGCCCCGCGTTGGCCCGCGCATTTGAGCAGGCGCGCCGCGTCAAACGACAGTTGCGTGCCCCGTCGTGATGCGCCCCCCTGTCAGGTTACGATGACCCGGTTGATCGTGCGGCCCGCGGCCCGTTTAGCCGGGGAGGCGGCGGTGCCGGGCGATAAATCGATCACGCATCGCGCCATTTTGCTGGCCGCGCTTGCCGAGGGGCCGACCGTCGTGCGCCGTTATCTGAGCGCCGATGATTGTTTGAGGAGTCTGGCGGCAATCGAAGCGTTGGGCGTGGCCGTGAAACGGGAGCCGGCGCTCCTGCGGATTGAGGGGCGGGGCGCGGGCGGGTTGAAGGAGGCGGCCGGCCTGCTCGATCTGGGCAACTCCGGAACCAGCCTCCGGCTGCTGACCGGGCTGCTCTCGGCTCAACCCTTTTTGTCCATCCTGACGGGTGATGCGTCGTTGCGGCGCCGCCCGATGCGCCGGCTCATCGAGCCGCTGCGGGAGATGGGCGCCGAAATTTTTGCGTGGGGAGGCGGCGAGCGGGCGCCGGTGGTGGTGCAGGGACGGCGACCCCTGCGCGCCGTTCGGACGGTGTTGCCCGTGGCGAGCGCTCAACTGAAGTCGGCCCTGCTGCTGGCCGGGCTATCGGCCGAGGGCGCCACCCAGATCACGGAACCGGCGCGTTCGCGCGATCATACGGAACGGATGCTGCCCCAATTCGGCGCGACCGTGGCGATCGAGCCGTTGGGCGTCCGCCTGGCCGGGCCGCAGCCGCTGCGCGGCGCCGAAATCGACGTGCCGGCCGATCTCTCCTCGGGCGCGTTTCCGCTGGTGGCCGCCACGATCGTTCAGTCGGCCGAGGTGCGTGTGCCGGCGGTGGGGATCAATCCGACCCGCACCGGACTGCTGGAGTTGCTGGGCCGGATGGGCGCGAATATTGAGACGGCCGGCCTGCGGGAGCAATCCGGGGAACCGGTGGCCGATCTGACGGCGCGCCCGGCGGCCTTGCGCGGGATCACAATCGGCGGCGCTTGGATCGTCGCCATGATCGATGAATTTCCCATCCTGTGCGTGGCCGCGGCCGTGGCCCAGGGGGAGACGGTGATTCGTGACGCGCAGGAATTGCGGGTCAAGGAAAGCGACCGGATTGCGGTGATGGCGGCCGAACTGCGCAAGTTCGGCGTGACGATCGAAGAATTGCCCGACGGCGTGCGGATCGCGGGCGGGGCGCCGTTGCGTGGAGCCGTCGGCCAGAGCCACGGCGATCACCGGATTGCGATGGCGTTGGCCGTGGCCGGGCTGGTGGCGCAGGGCGAGACCGTGATTGAAGATGTGCAGTGCATTGAAACGTCCTTCCCCGGATTTGCCGCGCTGTTCCGGCAACTGGGCGCGGACGTCACCGAACAGGGTGGCTAGTGTAGTGTCTCAGAAATACCTTTACAGACCGTTCGTGGTGAGCTTGTCGAACCACGGACGGAAGGCGTTAAAAACATTGCCCTTCGACTGGCTCAGGGTGAACGGGGCATTGTAAAGAAGCGTTAGAGACA
>CAZJRH010000237.1:0-1544 GCA_964548215.1 uncultured Nitrospirota bacterium | reverse complement strand
CTTGCAGCGCTTCGCAGAGAATATGATAAGCGGCATTGGTTCTGGCACCAACAAGACCTTGGCGAAGCGATGCGCAATCAGCTTCTTCAAGCGGCGCACGAACCCGCAAAGTTCTTCTGGGAAATCGTAGATACATCGTTTCTGCCTGCGATCGAAAGAGGTAACGTCGAAGCGGCCAACGATGCGTATCTGCAAATGACCGAGACTTATCGTTCGCACCGAACCGCCATCGATGAGGTGGTGAAGCTTGCAAAGCAAAGCAACACAGATCTCGAGAAGTCGGCTGCGCAGAGAGAGAGCACCATCCTATCTGCTATCGCGTTTCTGACTGCGATAGTCATCGGCTTTGTCATCCTATGCATAATCGGCGTGATGCGCTGGGTGATTAGACCGATCGTGCGAATGCAGATCGCCATGAGGGGGATTGCCGATGGTCGTCTCGAAACGCAGGTCCCCAGCCTCGGCAGGAGAGATGAAATTGGTCGAATGGCTGGTGCGGTTCAAGTGTTCCAAACCAACGCAGTGGAGCGAACCAAATTGAATCGCGAAGCGCTGCTTCTTTCTGAGCTCACCGAATGGCTGCAGTCCTGTAAGTCATTGGACGAGCTCTATCAGATGGTAGCGGAGTTCCTCTGTAAACTGCTTCCGGGTTGCGCCGGCAGTCTGTACATCTACGCGAATTCCAGGGACATCTTGGAGAGCGCAAAGGCTTGGAACGGTGGCGAGACAACGCCCGCGATGCACCCCGACGATTGTTGGGGATTGCGTCGAGGGCGGACGTACACCTACGGGGACAAAGATATCGCCTTTCCTTGCACCCACGTCGGCGCTGAAACGCACGGAAGTTATTGCTGCATCCCAATCTTGGCGCACGGCGAGACTATCGGATTGCTCCATCTAGCCTTTGGCTGCGATCACAAGATGGATGGCGACACCCGTTTGAACGAAGTCATCATCGAGCAGCGGAGGTTGGGCCTCGTTTGCTCGGAACAGATCAGTCTGGCCATTGCCAACGTCAAGCTGCGCGACCAGCTGCGTGACCAATCCATCCGAGATGCGCTGACAGGGATGTTCAACAGGCGCTACATGCTGGAGACCTGCCGTCGCGAGTTTGCGCGAGCGACGAGGGCGCGGCAAAGCGTCAGCATCCTCTCGATCGATGTTGATCACTTCAAGAAATTCAATGACAATCACGGACATGACGCCGGTGACACGGTGCTGCGCGCAGTCGCCGACTGCATGAAAAGCAGTTTCCGGGAGGACGATGTCCCCTGCCGCTTCGGAGGCGAAGAATTCGTCGTCATCCTGCCGGGAGCGACCCAGGAAATAGCCGTTCAAAAAGCGGAAGACCTGCGACGTAAGGTGGAGGCTGTGACCGTCCGATACCTTGATGGAATTCTGCCGAGGATCACCGTATCCATCGGTGTCGCCGCGTTTCCGAACGCGGGTGATAACCCACAGGCCGTGTTGAAGGTCGCTGACGAAGCCCTGTACCAAGCGAAAGCAGACGGTCGCAACCGGGTCCACCTGTCTTCCGCCGGCGG
>CAZJRH010000236.1:0-2083 GCA_964548215.1 uncultured Nitrospirota bacterium | reverse complement strand
GCCGCGATCATGGTGGCGCCCGTCGCGATGCCGTTATCCACGACGATGACGAGGCGGCCGCGGGGGTCGATCCCCGGCCGGACGGGCGTATAGAGCGCGCGCCGATGCCGGATCGTCTCCATCTGCTCCCGCACCTCCCGGTCGATGTAGTCCTCGCTGATGCTCAATGCGCGGGCATCTTTGCCGAGATAGACGTCGCCGGACTCGCCGACCGACCCGATGGCGAACTCGGGATTGCCCGGCGCGCCCAATTTGCGCACGAGCACCACGTCCATCTCCCCGTCGATCGCATCGGCGATGACCTTGCCCATCGGCACGGCGCCTCGCGGGATGGCGAGCACCAGGGGATGCCGGCCCCTGTAGCGCGCCAGTTTTTCGGCCAGGAGACCGGCGGCTTCCTCGCGGTTTTTAAACAGCACCACGGCGCTCTCCCGTCCGGTTCATCCCGCATCCCCCGCCCGCGCCGCGGACCGACGGCGGGCATGGACGATTTCGACCGTGCTGGCTTGCGGCCCCTTCTCCCCCATTTCCTCGACAAACCGCACCTGGGCGCCGATGGCGAGGCGGCCGAAGGCGTCGTTCAACACGCTGTTGCGGTGGAAATAGATTTCGCCGCCATCGGCGGTCTCGAGAAAGCCGTAGCCCTTCTCGGGGAAGAGCCGGACCACGCGGGCGCGGGGCGGGGTTTCATGGTGTTTGACCGCCCCCCGCCGCTTCCGCTCATAGTCCTCAATCAACCGGCGGGCGGCGTCAAACGCGTCACGGACGGCCACATAAATGTCTTCATCGGCCTGGTGCTTGACCACGATCTCATCCCCAGGCAGCGTCAGATCGATCTGCACGTTGTAGCGAGCGCCCTGATGCTGATGCCGATGCGGGTTGTCCACCGTCACCCGGCAGGCCGTAATACGATTGGAGTATCGGTCGAGCTTGGCGGCTTTTTCCTGGATATCATCCCTGACCGCCTGGGAAATCGAAACATTGTGCACTCGAATCTGCAACGGCAGTTCCATGGTCGTCTCCTGGAGCGGATACTCTTCTATTTCTTATTCTATGCAAGAACCGGGCACAAATGATTTCCCTTGATCGCCCGCCCCCCTGGCGACCATGATCATCGAAATCTGTGGCGTTTTGCCATCGTCAGGAGCCGGCAATGGGGCGAAATGCAACCACGGCTCGGCAGCAAATGGCGGATCACCCGGGAACGTTTCTTGCTTCTCCATGAGAGGGATGACATTCCACTAACGAGGACACACGCCATGCGCCAAAAACCATCGCCGCCCCCCTCAACAACCGGTCGCCGACCTGAACATGCAGTCAAAATTCCGGTGGGGAGGGTTCTGCTGGATGGCGCGCTCAATGTGCCATCGAAGGCGCCGGGCGTCGTGCTTTTTGCCCACGGCAGCGGGAGCAGCCGTCACAGTCCGCGCAACAACTATGTCGCCGGCGTCCTGCAGGCCGCCGGCCTCGCCACGTTATTAATGGATCTGCTGACGGAAGAGGAAGACCGCGTCTATGCCGCGCGCTTCGACATCGATCTGTTGACCCGCCGGCTGATCGGCGCCAGCCAGTGGGTGGCCGAACAGGCTGACACGCGCGGTCTCGCCATCGGCTACTTCGGGGCCAGCACGGGAGCGGCGGCGGCGCTCAACGCGGCCGGCCGGCTGGGATCCGCGATCAGGGCCGTCGTCTCACGGGGCGGCCGCCCCGATCTGGCCTCTGCGTTGGATCAGGTGCGGGCGCCCACGCTATTGATCGTCGGCGGCCTCGATACCGAGGTCATCCGGCTCAACCAGCAGGCCCATGCGCAGCTTCAATGCGAAAAGGAGCTGCTGATTATTCCCGGCGCCAGCCATCTGTTCGAAGAACCCGGCACGCTGGAACAGGCCGCCCGGGCTTCGGCGGACTGGTTCGAGCGTCATCTCCGCCGGGCCTAGTGTTTTGTCTCTAACGCTTCTTTACAATGCCCCGTTCACCCTGAGCCAGTCGAAGGGCAATGTTTTTAACGCCTTCCGTCCGTGGTTCGACAAGCTCACCACGAACGGTCTGTAAAGGTATTTCTGAGACACTACACTAGCCACCC
>CAZJRH010000235.1:0-9266 GCA_964548215.1 uncultured Nitrospirota bacterium | reverse complement strand
CCCTTGTCGCTGATCGCCGAGATCAAGCAGGCCTCGCCGTCGGCGGGGGTGCTGCGGGAGAAGTTTCAGCCGGCCGAGATCGCCCATATCTACGAAGACAGCGGCGCGCGGGCCATTTCGGTGCTGACCGACGCGCCATTTTTCAAGGGCGCGCTCGAGCATCTGGCCCTGGTCCGCAAGGCCGTCGCGCTGCCGCTGCTGCAGAAGGATTTTCTGCTGGATGAGGTGCAGCTCTATGAAGCCCGCGTCCATGGCGCCGACGCGGTGCTGCTGATCGTGGCGATTCTCGATCCGAAGCAGGCCAGGGACTTTTTTTATCTGGCGCAGGAATTGGGCCTGGCCGCGCTGGTGGAGATTCATAGCGAGAAGGAGCTGGAATCGGTGGTCGAGTGGGCGCCGATTATTGGAATTAATAATCGTGACTTGGGGACGTTTGCCGTGGATATTGAAACGACCTTTCGCGTCCTGAAGGAAGTGCCGGACGACAAAGTCGTTGTGAGTGAAAGCGGGATCGCCGCACGACGTGACGTGCAACGATTAACCGATGCGAATGTCGATGCAGTTTTAATCGGGGAAACGTTCATGCGCGCGGAGAAAATTGACGTAAAGGTAAAGGAGTTGATGGGAGCATGACAATCCGCGTCAAAATCTGCGGGCTGACTAATTTGAAGGATGCGCTCATGGCCGCCGAGGCGGGGGCCGATGCGTTGGGCTTCGTCTGCTATGAGCAAAGCCCGCGTTTCATCAAGCCCGCACTGATCAAGGAGATTATTCGCAAGCTGCCGCCGTTTGTGGCGACCGTGGGCGTCTTTGCCAATCCGATCGATGCGCTCCTGCGCGAAGCGTTTGACGACTGGGGTTTAGGCATGGCCCAATTGCAGGGGGACGAGCCGCCGGAATTCTGCGACCGTTTTCCCGGGCGCGTGGTCAAGGCGATCCGGGTCCGGGACAAAAAAAGCATTGAGATCATGAGCTACTACCGCGTGCGGGCCTTCGTGCTCGATACGTTCCGGCTGGATCGGATGGGCGGCACCGGCGAAACGTTCGACTGGTCATGGGCCAGGCATGCCAAAACATTCGGCCCGGTGATTCTGGCCGGCGGCCTGACACCGAAGAATGTGGCCGAGGCGATTTGCACGGTGCGTCCAATCGGCGTCGATGTGAGCAGCGGCGTGGAGGCGAGTCTGTGCAAAAAGGACCCGAAGAAAGTGGCGCAGTTCATTCAACAGGCCAAAGCGACCCTGGCGTCTAAGAAGGGAAAACGTCGTGCAGCCTGATCATCGCGGCCATTTCGGCCCCTACGGCGGCCGCTTTGTGCCCGAAACATTGATGCCGGCGCTCCTGGAGCTGGAGAAGGCCTATCTCTCGGCGAAGAAGGATCGGAAATTCCAATCCGAGCTGGCCCGCCAACTGCGCGACTTTGTCGGCCGTCCCACGCCGCTGACGTTTGCCGAGGGACTGACCAAGCACCTCGGCGGGGCAAAGATTTACTTAAAGCGCGAGGATCTCTGTCACACCGGCGCGCACAAGATCAACAACACCATCGGCCAGGGGCTGCTTACCCGCCGGATGAACAAGAAGCGCGTGATCGCCGAGACCGGCGCGGGCCAGCACGGCGTGGCCACCGCCACGGCCGCGGCGCTCTTCGGTTTCGAGTGCGTGGTCTACATGGGTACCGAGGACATGGAGCGGCAATCGCTTAACGTCTTTCGCATGCGGTTGCTGGGCACGGAAGTCCGGCCGGTGAACAACGGCAGCCGCACGCTCAAAGACGCCATCAACGAGGCGATGCGCGACTGGACGACGAATGTGCGCACGACGCACTATATTCTCGGCTCGGTGTTGGGGGCCCATCCCTTTCCCATGATGATCCGGGATTTTCAGTTGGTGATCGGGAAAGAGGCCCGGCAGCAGTTGCTCAAGGTCGAGAAGAAATCGGCCGACTATCTGGTGGCCTGCGTCGGCGGCGGCAGCAATTCAATCGGATTGTTTTATCCCTTCCTCGATGACAAGCGGGTGAAGATGATCGGCGTGGAGGCGGGCGGCCACGGCATCGCCACCGGCGAGCATGCGGCCCGCTTTGCCGATGGATCAATCGGCGTGCTGCACGGCACCAAGACGTGGCTTTTGCAGGACAACGACGGCCAGATCCGGCCGACCCATTCGATCTCGGCGGGCCTCGACTATCCCGCCATTGGGCCGGAGCACAGCTATTTTCACGACAAGAAGCGTGTGACCTACACCTCGGCCACGGATAAAGAGGCGCTCGACGCCTTCGATCTCTTGAACCGCACCGAAGGCATCATGCCGGCGCTGGAAAGCGCGCATGCGATCGCGGAGGTGGTGAAGCTGGCGCCGGGGCTGAAAAAGAATCAAATCATTGTAGCGAATCTATCGGGGCGGGGAGATAAAGACGTACAGCAAATTGCCAAAGCGAAGGGCGTCTCATTGTGAACCGCATCGATCAAACATTTGGCCGGCTCCGGGGCGGGCGCAAAAAGGCGCTCATCATCTATATCATGGCCGGCGATCCCGATCTGGCGACGACCGAACGCCTGGTGCTGGAATTGGGCAGGGCCGGCGCCGATATCATTGAGCTGGGTGTGCCTTTTTCCGATCCGATCGCCGACGGGCCGGTGATCCAGCGCGCCGCCGAGCGGGCGCTGAAAAGCAAGACGACGCTGGCGGCAATTCTGGCCATGGTCGCGCGACTGCGAGAGCGCACCGATGTGCCGTTGGTGCTGATGACCTACGAGAATCCGATCTTTAAATATGGCGAGCCCCGTTTTGTAGACGATGCGGTCAAGGCCGGTGTGGACGGTGTGATCGTGCCCGATCTGCCGATGGAGGAGGCGGCCCCGCTTCAGGCGCGCTGCAAACGGCAGGGGCTTGATCTGATCTTTCTGGCCGCGCCCACCAGTCCGGCGGCGCGATTGAAAAAGCTCGCCGAGGTGTCGCGTGGATTTATTTATTACGTCTCCATGACGGGCATCACGGGCGCGAAACTCAATGACCTGACCGACGTGCGCCGCCAGGTGGATGCGCTGAAGCGCATGACCGACAAGCCCGTGGCCGTCGGTTTTGGCGTCTCCACACCCGATCAGGCTAAACGCGTTGCTGAGATTGCTGATGGCGTGATTGTCGGTAGTGCGGTAGTGAAGGTGATCGAGGAAGCGGGTACGCAGAGCGTGGAGAAGGTGAGTGCCTTCGTCAGGACGCTGAAGGAGGCGGTGGGGGGAGCGTCGTCATGACTCTGACGTTCTGGGGTATAATGGTCGGCAACAACGGGTGGATCGACCCATGAAACGAGCCAACATCAACATCCCGAAGGCCAAGATTGCCGAGTTCTGTAAGAAACACCATATTCGGAAGCTCGCACTGTTCGGTTCCGTGCTGCGGGATGATTTCCGCGCGGACAGCGACGTGGACGTGCTGGTGGAGTTTGAGCCTGGGCATGTGCCGGGGCTTGCATTTTTCGAAATGGAAGCCGAGTTGTCCCATATTCTCGGTTGTAAAGTGGATCTGAACACCCCGCACTTTCTCAGCCGCTATTTCCGCGATCGGGTCCTGCGTGAGGCGGAGATCCAATATGTCGCAGCATGATGACGCGGTTCGTCTGCGCCACATGCTGGATCATGCCCGCGAAGCGGCCGCTCTGATACATGGAAAGCGTGCCGGTGATCTTGCCTCAGATCGGGTTCTGAGCCTTGCGCTGATTCGCCTCCTTGAGATTGTCGGGGAGGCGGCGAGTCGGGTTTCAGAGACGGCCCGCAGCCGATATCCTGCCATTGCATGGTCTCAGATCGTCAAGCATGAGGAACCGGCTCATTCATGGGTGTGATGCTGTCGACATGGAAATTCTTTGGCAGATTTTCAAACATGATGTTCCATTACTGATTATTGAGCTGGAAAAACTTCCTCCTCATGAGACGAA
Source organism: uncultured Nitrospirota bacterium (assembly GCA_964548215.1). GTDB lineage: Bacteria > Nitrospirota > Nitrospiria > JACQCE01 > JACQCE01 > JBFMAJ01. Next base: position 5,332 of record CAZJRH010000235.1, on the reverse strand, counting down.
ATGGTGAAGGTAAGAGGAAAAACCAGAAGAGTGTAATCGGAGCGTTAGGTCGATGAGGCTGAGCAGCCTTCAACGGTATATTCTCCTTGCCTGCTACGATGCGAAGGGACAGCGGCGGGAGCACAGGGGGCTGAAACAATTTTACGAGAATGAAAAAGAACGGCCGTCAGAAAAGGATGCGCAGGACGCGGTCACCCGATCGCTTGAACGCCTGATCGACAAGGAACTCCTCATCGGGTATGGGGTGCGGACGTCGCATAAATGGTATTTGAAAGAGATCCGGCTCACCCCGAAAGGCCGAAAGGTTGTCAGGGAACTCTTGGCAGCCAGCCAGACCCGACTGCCCTTGACGATGCGCCGTCGCAGAGAAAGAGTCAGTGGAAAATAAATTTCTTTCACTGAAGGAGGCGGTGGGGTAGTGGTTAGTGCCGGCCGGAGCCGGTTCGATCGGCACGGACTTGGCTGCGCTTCCGGTGCTCGCCGGTCCTCGGGTGCTTGGCTGCTTCAATTCTTGGAGCCAGTCGTGGAAGCAGCCTCCGACACGGCCTCCTCACCGGCCCCGCCCGGCCCTGTGGTGGTGAAAATCAGTGAGGGATTATTATGGATTTATCTTCCATCGTAGCCGCAATCTTGGGTGGTTTAGCCGGTTCCGGTTTAACTCTCTATTCTCAGCAGCGGCAACAAAAGAAAGAATTCCGCTCTTTAATCCTGTCATTTGCATCTGAACTAGTATTGGCGTTTGAACGCTGTGTTATGTACTATGAACAATCTAAGAAGGGTGTGATTTCCTACTCAGGTTTATTCGATTTTACTGATGCCTCGATCTTCTCCAAGTTTGCTGCTGTAGCTGACAAGCCAGAAATAGTGACTGCAATAATGGAGCTCAAATCAATTTACTTTCAGGTTGGTCGCCATGTTATAGAGGCTGCGAAATCCGCTGCGCAAGCAGAGGGAATGGCGGAAGATGAGGATGAAAAGAAGAGACTTTTACAGGCGGCACGTCATGCGCAGGGGAGAGCCCTGGCCTTTTTTCTTAGTTCTTACGGAGACGCAGTAAGTGCGACTAGTCAAATAGTGGAAGCCGCCAGAGAGATTTCGCCCGGAAGTGTTGTCAACGACTTGACTAGTCGAGTTTCACGAGCCAAGCAAAGGAAGATTAACGTTGATGAGTTAGGAAGTGCAAAATGATTGACAAGACATCCACAAAAAGTTGGGCTACCTCTGAGTACATTTTTACAAATGGATATCAAACAATTTAATGATCTGTGGTTGCGTGTGCGAAAGCACCCGCGCACGTCTATCATCTCTGTTTTAGTCATTTTTATAATCGCTATAGGTGGTTGGTTTGGGATGGGTTACTTTGGAGAAAAAGGACGTCAAATTGCGTCATCCACATCAAACCAATCTACTGAGCAGGGACCTATCATAGATGCACAAAAACCCACCAAACGAGCCACGGGCAATCAGCCCAGCGAAACCACTGGGAATATTCCTCCAAACGCTCATATTGAACAACATAGTGAGGGCCCAAATAGTCCAAATGTTATTGGAAATCTAACAATCAACCCACCGCAAAACCCCAATGCTGTAAGCATTAGCTATGATTTTAATGAGATGAAAAGAAAAATAAGGCCAGGAAAGGTAGAGGCAGAAGTTGGGGCCGAAACGGTGGTTTTCCAAAAACTTGTATCTCTACAAAATAGCCAGCAATGGAATAAATTATTAGATGAAAGTGATAAAACCATCAAGAAAGTGCCGGAATGGTTAACTCCCTATGCTTTTAAGGGCCTCGCTCTGGCTCAGCTTGATCGAACAAAAGAAGCGATTGAATTGCTCGAATACGTCGATAAAAACTCGACGGGCAACAGAGATTTTGATGAGGCCAGACAACTTCTTGCGCAGTTAAAATCTTTGCCGTAATTATAAACGAGGCAAGCTCAGATGCATTTTCTGGGGGATGATCGTGCTTAAGAAAAAGCGACCTCACAAAACTAGACCTACAAAGTCCACGCTGCCTTCCACCCGCCTCGCCGAGCTGGCCGAAGCCCAGGAAATCCTGCTGCCGGAGCTGGCGGCCCGCATCGCCGGGCTGGAACACCTGCTGTTGATCAAAGGCCTCTGCACCCGCGACGAACTGAAACAGGCGCGCGCGTTCATCGATACGCGGAGGAGCCTCTAATGCGAAGAATGCGGATGTTTTTGCGGATTTCGGTCTTATTCTCCACCGCGCTGTTCGTCGCCGGCTGCGCGACGACGCAGCCGTACAATCCCTTCAAGGTTCCCAAGCAGGAATTTCACACGGCCGTTCATACGATCGCTCTGGCGTCTCTGGAGCCCCCTTCGGATCTGGAGCAGAAGGATTCCATCAAGCAGGCGTTCGAGTCGATGATCGAGAAGAGACTGATGGCGGCCGGCTTCACCGTGGTGCCGTCGAAACACTATGAGGAGATTCGCGCGCGGATGCTCGATCAGATCGGCGGCCTCTTCGATGCCAAGACCGGCAAGCGGGATGAGGAGAAGGCCAAAGCATTGCATGCACAGACTGTAAAGGAGCTGCAGGAGAAATTTCATCCGGATGCCGTGCTCTATCCGAGGTTTGGAACGTTCACAATAAAATTTTACGGAGCGTTTGTGCGATGGCACGGCACGCAGGAGTACATGGAGTATGGCCGGGATGAACTTGAAATCAGCTGGCTTACGCGGCTGGTCCCGGGGCCTGCAGGAAATTACAATGGCACGACCACTGCGCTCTCCCTGGGTATTATCGTTGAGGATGCGAAGCAGGTTGCGTTGTATGAAAAGTGGGGTGGGATCCAGCTTGTCACCAAGCTGAAGGCCGGCCTGTTTGACAGAGACTTTACCCGTGTTCCTGCCGCGGAATTCCTGCAGAACCAGGTCCGCAATATGCGGGCCGTCGATTTTGCGTTGGCCGATCTGGTGGAGAAGACGGCGCCGGCAGCTACACCCGCGCCGTAAGGCGCCGGCGCGCTCTTAGCTACCCCCGGTCCGGGCCGCCGACCTCAATATTCTGTAAACTCAGTTATTTACGTTGACAGACGGTAATCCGCCGGTTATGCTGGTCTGCAATGGTTGCTGGGATGAGGGCACTGCACGGAGCGCCGGTACGTTTGTCTGACCGCGCCGTTTGACCGAATCGAGCCGCCCATTCGTATTTTCCTGATCCATATCCGCGATCCTCAATTTTACGCCATTCCGGCCAAAACCCGGGCGAAGAACGGCAATATCCGGGTGATGGGCTTTCCCCCCATCGGCATCATGTCGCTCTCGTCCGTGCTCAAGCAGGCCGGCCACGAGTGCGTCATGTTCGACCAGGCGAATCCCGAAACGCCCAACGAAGTCATCATCGACCAAATCCGACGGCAAAAACCCGACCTCGTGGGTATGAGTTTCCTGAGCACGACCAGCTATCCCTACGCTAAAATTCTCGCCCGCCAGATCCGCGCCATCGATGATCAGGTCAAGCTGGCCTTCGGCGGGGTGTTCGCCACGTTGAATGCCGGGTTGGTCAAACTCCAGTGCCCCGAAGTCGATTTTGTCTGCCGGGGCGACGGCGAGCAATTGCTGCTCGACGTGCTGGCCAATTGGGGCAATCCCGAGCCGATCCTGGGCCTGACCTGGATGAAGGACGGCCATGTGATCAACAATCCCAACCGGACGACCGAGCGCAATCTCGACCAGTGGCCCTTTCCCGACCGCGAAAGCCTGCCGCTCGACTTTATCGAATCGATGCCGCTCGACGTGCCGGCGGTCCTGTCGATGGAGCGCTTCACCACGATGCAGACCTCCCGGGGCTGCCCGTGGCCCTGCGTCTTCTGCGACATCCCCATGTTCAACGACGGCAAATGGCGCTTCCGCAGCGCCGAGCACGTGCTGGCGGAGTTCAAGTACTTGCAGGAGCTCGGCTACGGCGCCGTCTATTTTGTGGACGACCATTTTCTACTCAAGCCAAAACGGATCGAGGCGATCTGCCAGGGCCTGATCGAGACGGGCAACCGGATCGAGTGGGGTGTGGAGGGGCGGGTCGACTCGGTCTGCCAGCACCTTTTCCCGATCATGGCCAAGGCGCACTGCCGGACGATCATGTTCGGCATCGAGAGCGGCAGCCAGAAGGTGCTCGACCGGCTGAAAAAAGAGCAGTCGCTGGCGGAGATCGAGTCGGCCGTGACCAACGCCAAAAAAGCGGGCATCGAGATTGTGCACGGCTTCTTCGTCGTGGGTAATCCGGACGAGACGGTGGAGGATATGCGGGCGACGTTCGATTTTGCGTCGAAGCTGCGCCTGGATACCTTCGGCTTCAACCGCATCTGCGTCTATCGCGGCACGCCCCTCTGGCAGGAATACGTGCAGCGCGGGCTGGTCAACGACGCCACCGACTGGTACAAATATTTCAAGTGCTCCGAGATCGACCCGACCTGCCTGTCCGGCGATGTGATCAATAATGAGCGCAACGCCGGTTTCCGGCGGCTCTTCGTCTACAAGCTGACCCATTACCCGATCCAGACCTTCCGGCTGCTGCGGCGGTTTCTGCGCTACATGCCGCTGCGCGACGTGCTCTATCTGATCATGAAGCCCTTCCTCGTGAAGAAGAGCGGACAGACGAAGGCGGAGGTGCTCTCGCGCGCCGTCGAGCATCATGCGCTGAAGGACGCGGCCGCCAATTTGACTCTGCTGGCCGACCACGCCGTGGAGCATATCATCCAGGAATCGAAAGCCGAGCGGCAGCGGATCCAGCAGGAAGCCGAACAGGGCGCCGCCCAGTCCCGCGCATAACAAAGGGGACAGGCTGCATTTCCCTGTCCCCCGCCGTCCCGCTGCTTAAAAAGTCGCCCGTCCCCTTTACTCGATTCGCCCGTCCACCAGCTTCACGATCCGGTCAGCCTGCCCCGCCAGTTTCTCGTTGTGCGTAACCATGATGAGGGTCAGGCTGCGGGTGCGGCAGAGCGACTTTAAAAGACCGAACACTTCGTCGCTGGTGTGCGTGTCGAGATTGCCGGTCGGCTCGTCGGCCAGCACGATCGGCGGCTCTGGCGCCAGCGCCCGGGCCACGGCCACCCGTTGCTGCTCGCCGCCCGAGAGTTCCCCCGGATGATGCGCCAGCCGTTCGCCCAAGCCGACGGTCTTCAGCAGCTCGACGGCCCGGGCGCCGGCCTCGGCCTTTGACCGGCCGGCGATCAGCAGCGGCAGCATTACGTTTTCCTGCGCGGTGAAATCGGCCAGCAGATGATGAAACTGGAAGATGAAGCCGATCGTGCGGTTGCGAAACTGGGCCAGCTCCTGATCGCTGAGCGTGTCGATCTCCCGCCCCTGGGCG
>CAZJRH010000234.1:0-8145 GCA_964548215.1 uncultured Nitrospirota bacterium | reverse complement strand
GTCGTACATCGAGGCGTTGGCGACGTCCAGCGCCGTCAACTCGCAGATCATCGTCTGATATTCGTAGATCGCCTGCAGCAGCCCCTGACTCATCTCCGCCTGATAGGGGGTATAGGCGGTGTAGAATTCCGACCGGTTCAGGATGTGGCCGACGACCGAGGGGATGGCATGATCATAGGCGCCCGCGCCCAGCAGGGAAATCATCGAGCCGGCCGGCCGGTTCTGTTCGGCCCATTGGCCGAAGAGGCGGTACGTCTCCAGTTCCGTGCAGGCCGGCGGCAAGGAGGGCGCCGCGCCGGCGCGCAACGCCGCGGGAATGTCCGTCACCAGCGCTTCTTCGTCCGGCACGCCGATGGCCGACAGCATCGCCTGGCGATCGGCCGGTGTGTGCGGGATGTAGCCGGGCGTGGGGTCGTGACGAGACGGGCTCAGCTCCGGCCTCCCTTCGAGGGTGTATAAAACGGCAACGGCGTAATCGCCGCCGGATGCACCGCGTCGCGAATCTCGACGCCGATGGACCGGCCCACCGTCCCCATCGCGGGGGGCAGAAATCCCAATCCAATACCCCGTTGCAGCATCGGCGACATATTGCCGCTGGTGACCACGCCCACCGGTTGCCCGTCCTGCATCAGCCGGTAACCCTGCCGGGGCACCGCGCGGTCCGGCAGCGCAAACGCCGCCAGCCGGCGGGTCAGACCGGCCGCGCGCTGGGCCTGCAAGGCATCCCGTCCGATGAAGGACTTGGCCTCCAGATCCACCGCCCAATCCAGGCCGGCCTCCAGCGGCGTGATCGACTCGTCGATCTCATGGCCGTAGAGACTGTAGCCCATTTCCAATCGCAACGTATCCCGTGCGCCCAACCCGATCGGCTTGACCCCGTGCGGCTTGCCGGCCATCAGGATCGCGTCCCAGAGCGCCGCCGCCTGCTCCGCGGGGACGAACAGTTCGGCGCCGGGCTCGCCCGTGTAACCGGACGTCGCCAGCAGCAGCTCCACGCCGGCCACCGTTGCCGGCGTCAGGCGCCACCGCTTCATGCCCGTCAAGGTCGCGTGGCCGGCGAGCGTCGTCATCGGTTGCAGCACGCCAAAGGCGAGGGGCCCCTGCACCGCGATCATGGCGACGGCGTCGCTGAGATCCCACACCTGCACGGCGTCACCGTCCACCGTCGCGGCCTGCTGTTGAAACCATCGGACGATCTTTTCGCGGTTGGAAGCATTGACCACGACGAAAAATTGACCAGCTTTACGCCGGTAGACCACCACGTCGTCCAGCACGCCGCCGGATTCACGGCACACCAGCGCATAGCGGGCGCTGCCGTCCGGCATCTTGGCAAGATTGCGGGTCACGATCCGCTGGAGCAGCGCTTCCGCCGCGTCGCCTTCGACGGCGATCCGCCCCATATGGCTGATGTCGAACAGCCCGGCGGCCGCGCGCACCGCGCGGTGCTCATCGAGCACGCCGGAGTAGGAGAGGGGCATGTCCCACCCGGCAAATTCCACCATTTTTGCTCGGGCCGCGCAATGCCACTCGTGGAGGGGGGTATGATTCACTAGTCGACGACGATAATCGTAGGATTGCGTGAGACCTCGAGTTAATCGAGCCTCATCCTACTGAATCAGGTATGGCGTGTCAATTCCTTCGCGATCGACGAGGCGACCGGGCGGGCCGGTTGATTCAGTTCGTGAACCACCGCATGGCGCGCGACATCCATCCCCGCACCACGCCCCCCGTACTCTCGGCCCGGCACTCCTCGACCGGCTCGGTGCCCGCCAAAAACCACTCGGGCACGCTGTCCGGGCAGCGCCAGGTCGCGAGCGTGCCCGTTGCCGAATCGATCCGGTGATTCACGACGCCCTCGGGCGGCTCAAACTCCGATGGGGGCAGCGGCTCCAGCGCCGCCTGCATAAACCGGGTCCAGATCGGCAACGCGGCTTGCGCGCCGGTCAACCCGAGCGGCTGTGGCCGGTCGTAGCCGACCCACACCAGCGCCACCAACTCCGGCGTGTAGCCGGCGAACCAGGCGTCGTGCAAGTTGCTGGAGGTGCCGGTTTTCCCGGCCGCGGGCCGGTCAAATCCCATGGCGCGCACCAGCCGGCCCGTGCCGCGATCGATCACGCCCGACAGCAACGAGGTGACCAGATAGGCCGCCTCCGGGCTGACGACCGCCATCGGCGGCGCCAACGACCAGAACGTCGCCGGCCCCCCGTCCGGTTCCACCACCAGGTCGATAATGTTCGGCCCGATGCGCCGGCCGCCGGCGGCCAGCGTCGTATAGAAGGTGGCCATCTCCAACGGCGACGCCTCGATCGCCCCCAGGGCCACCGACGGCAGCGCGGGCAGCAACGTGTCGCTGGCGCCGGTCCATTGCGCCATTCGCACCACCCGCTCGAAACCCACCGTCGAGGCAATGCGCACGGTCGCCGCGTTGAGCGACGATTCGGCCACCTGCCGGAACGTCACGGGGCCGCGATAGACCAGATCCACGTTTTGCGGCGTCCACGGCTCGCCGCCCGCCTGCAGCGTGATCGGCTCATCGGGGATGATCGAAGCCAGGGTGAACGGGGGCGAACCATCCGGCGCCCGCTCCAGGGCGGCCAGATAGACCACCGGTTTGAAGAGCGATCCCGGCTGCCGGCGCGCCTGCACGACCCGGTTGAACTGACTCTCCTGATAATCCCGGCCGCCGACCAGCGCCTTGATCGCGCCGGTGCGCGGATCCAGCGCAATCAGCGCCGCCTGGATCGGTTCCTGGCCGGCGGCGGCACCGGACGATGGCGCGGCCGTTGCGCGGGACCGGCCCTGCTCCAGCAGTCGCACCCCGTTGCGCACGGCCGTTTCCGCCGCGCGTTGCAAAAAGGGATCGATGGTGGTGATCACCTGCCGCCCCGGCGTCATCGGGGTCAGCACCCCCTCGTCGGCCGAGCGCCGGGCCAGCAACTGCTGCGTCCAGTCGACCACATAGGGCGCGCCGCCGGGCATCAACGTCGGCGGATGCGCGGCAGCCACCGGGGTCGCCTGCGCCGCCTCGCTGATCTCCGGCGAAATCACGCCGGCCGTCGCCAATCGCCGGAGCACCAGATCCCGCCGCGCCTTGGCGTTGCCCGTCGTCTGAAACAGTCCCGGCGCATAGCGCACGGGCGACTTGATCATGGCCACCAGCAACGCCTGCTCGGCCACCGACAGTTGCGTCACCGGCCGGCCGAAATAGACCTCCGCCGCTTCGCCGACCCCGATGACCGCCTGCGCGCTTCCGCCGAACGCATTCGTGCGCGCGCCGAAATAAATCGAATTGAGATAGGCTTCCAAAATGACCGTCTTGGGATAATGGATCTCCAGCAGCAGCGCCATCACCGCTTCCCGGGCTTTTCTCCGGACAGTCTGTTCGTGGCCCAAGAAGAGGTTTTTGACCAGTTGCTGCGTGATCGTGCTGCCGCCCTCCACGATCCGCCCGGCCTGCAGATTGACCACGGCCGCGCGCCCGATCGCCCGGGGATCGACGCCGCGGTGGCGCCAGTAGCGCCGGTCCTCGACCGTCAGAACGGCGGCCAGCAGCGTGGGCGGCGCCTGCTCCAATTTAACCGGCACCATACTCAAGCGATTTTCCCCCGCGATCACGCCCAACGGCTCCGCGCCGATCAGCACGGCGGCCGGCATGACGGCCTCGCCCTGCCCGCCCTCCAATGACGGCGCCGTCAGGGCCGCGAGCCGCTCCCCATCAAAGCGCAGCACAACCGGACTGCCCTCCGGCAGCGTCGAGCCTCCGGCCAGCAGATCCTTCTGCGGCCGAAGGATCAATTGCAGCGTCTCCTCATCGAGCCAGAGATATTCGCCGGGACGCGACGGTGGATCAGCCTCGCGAAACTCCAGCCGCTCCAACCGTTCCTCCAGCTCGGCCCTCGCCACCATCTGATCGAGCCGCAGCGTCAGCCGGCTGCCGTAGACTACGGTCGGCTGGCGGCGCAGATGGGCCTCAAACCCGCGCACCACCTGGCGGTCGAGCGCCATCACCCAGACGGCGCCGATAAACATCGCGAGAGTTCCCGCGCCGATCAGCGCCCACCAATATGTCGACCGTCGATTCATGTCAGCCATGTTCCGGGCCTATCATACGTCGGGTGGGCATCCACATCAACCGCGGCGCGCCGATTTCTTGACACCCCCCCGTCGCGCTGCTACAGTCCGCCGCAGCCATGCCGATCCGTCGCGCTCCAAACCGGCGCTCCGCCGACGCGCTGATTATTTTCGCCAAGGCGCCCGAACCCGGACAGGTCAAAACCCGTCTCAGCCCGCCGCTAAGCTCCGGCCAGGCGGCCCGATTGCACGAAGCGTTCGTGCTCGACCGTGTCCGCGCCGCCGCGCACTGGCGCGGTCCGCGCCGCCCCACGCTCTGGCTCGCCTGCTCGCCGTCGGCGCGTCATCCATTTTTTCAACGACTCGCGCGGCGCCATGGATTCCGGTTATTGACCCAGACGGGTGACACGCTGGGCGACCGCATGGCCTCCGCCCTGCGACAAGCGCTGGACGCCGGGGCGTCGCGGGCGGTGCTCACCGGCACCGACGTGCCGACGCTGCCGGAGGGCGTGCTGGCCGATGCCTTTCATCAACTGCGACGGGCCGACGTGGTGCTGGGGCCGGCCTGCGACGGCGGCTATTATCTGGTCGGCGTCGCCCGCCGGGTGCCGCCGATTTTTCGCGACATCGCCTGGAGCCGGCCCACCGTGCTCGAAGCCTCGCTGGCTAAAATCACCGCGCTCAGGCTGCGCTGCCGGTTGCTGCCCTTCTGGTATGACGTCGACACAGTCGCCTCGCTGCGGCTGCTGACCGCCCACCTGACGATGCTCCGGCGGGCCGGCCAACCCGTCCCGCGCGCCACGGCCCGCTGCTGCGCGGCGATTTTCTCATCGCAAAAACGGAGCGGGCAAACAAAAAGGGCCCCGGGCGCACGCGCCCGAAGCCCTCGTCGTCAGATCAAAAAAACGCGTCGCTAACTTATTTCGGCGCCATCGTCACGTTGGCGGCCTGCGGCCCCTTGGCGCCGTTGACGACTTCGAATTCCACTTCCTGGCCCTCTTCCAGGGTTTTGAAGCCGTCGCCTGAGATGGCGGAGAAGTGAACGAACACGTCGGCTCCACCATCTTGCGCGATGAAACCGTACCCTTTGTTGGCATTAAACCATTTGACTTTACCTCTCGGCACGGCGCTCCCTCCTATCTGCAGGTGGCGGGTGGTGAAAACACTGGCAGGCCTGCCGGCAGGCTGCCCCCATTAAAAAACCGCCTGAGGTCAACGAGCACCCGGCGGTCTGACGATTCCTCACTTCCCCTTCGCACTCCTTGCCGATACTTCCTCAACGCGATTTCAGGGTAGCAAGAGCCTTTTTTATTGTCAAGCGTTTTCTAGCTTATTCACTACTACCGAGCATATCGTCGATCAGCGGACGGTTGTAGTCATAGCAATTGGCGCAGATTTCATCAAAGACGTGCTCCGCCTTGTCCGGCGCGATGACATTGCTGCCCTCGATATAATGGCCCTGCTTCAGCGCGCCCAGACAGGGGTCGCAGACCATCAGCAATCCTCGCGCAATCCGTAGTCCTTGCATGGGCATGGGGGGTCAGTCTACCGTGCGGCGCGGCGTTCTGGCAAGCGGCATTGCCCATACGTACGGCGATGAGAGCAAAAATGGGGACAGATCTATTTTTCTTAAACCAACGGCTCCCGGCAATGGGGACAATGTTGCCAATCTGGCCGGACCGGCCGGTAACAAGCGCCGCATTGGCGCTGCAATTCAACGCCGCAGCCGGGACACCACAGATAATCGGGCTCCACGCTCCGCAGACAGCCCGGACACAAGGAGGCGCCCACGTCATCCGCCGCGGTCACCCGCACCACTTCCTCCAGCGTCGTCGCCCCGCGCCAGACCTTGGCCAGCCCGTCGCTGGTGAGCGTCACCATGCCGGCCGCCAGAGCGTGGCTTCGCAGCGTCTGCTCCGAGGCGCCCGAGGCGATCAGCTCGCGCAACCCGCCCGTCAACAGCAACGATTCATAGAGAGCGGTCCGCCCCCAATAGCCCTGTCCGCGGCAATGGGCGCAGCCGCCGCCGGTAAATGTCCGGCGCGTCTTGACGGTTTCGGGGGGCAGCCGCAGGGCCGTCAGCAGCTCCTCGGACGGCGTCGCCTCCATGCGGCAGCGGGGACACACGGTCCGCGCCAGCCGCTGGGCGATGACGCCGATCAACTGCGACGCCACCAGGTAGCGCGGCACGCCCAGATCGAGCAGGCGCGTGATCGTGGAGGGCGCGTCATTAGTATGTACGGTGGAGAGCACGAGGTGGCCGGTCATCGCGGCCCGAAACGCGATCTGAGCCGTCTCCCCGTCGCGGATTTCACCGACGAGGATCACGTCGGGATCCTGCCGCAGCAGCGCCCGCAGCACCTGCGCGAAGGTCAGCCCGATGTCCGGATTGACCTGCACCTGATTCACACCCCGAATGCGATATTCGATCGGATCTTCGACCGTCACAATGTTGCGAATCGGCTGATTGAGCGCCTGGATCATGGCGTAGAGCGTGGTCGTTTTCCCGCTGCCGGTCGGACCGGTCACCAGGAGAATCCCCCGCGTGCGGCGCAGTTGCGCCCGCAACTGGCCCAGCAACAGCTCGGAACAGCCCAGGGCGTCCAGTCCGGCGAGGCCAGTGGTCTGGTCCAGCACGCGCACGACCACTTTCTCCCCATGGGGCAGCGGCAGCACGGAGACACGCAGGTCGATGTCGCGACCATCGGCCCGGATGCGAAACGCGCCGTCCTGCGGCAGCCGCCGCTCGGCGATATCGAGCCGCGCCAGCACTTTCAATCGGGAAATAACGGGCGCCTGGACCGTGGGCGGCAGCCGTTCGTCCTCCTGCAGCATGCCGTCGATGCGATAGCGGATCCGGCAGCCGTCCGACCCTGGTTCCAGGTGCAGATCGCTCGCCCGCAGCGTCAACGCCGTACGGAGGAGATGATCAACCAACCGGACGATCGGCGCCGCCTGGCTCTGCGCCGCCATCTCATCGATCGCTTCGCGCGACGATGCGGCAACCGACACAATCTGCAGCGCGCTCTCCTGCTGCTGGGCCGACTCTTCGACCAGCGCGGCCAACGGATGGCGGCGGTAACACTCTTCGATCGCCCGCTGGATCGCACCCGGCGCGCCGATCATCGGCCGCACGCTCAGGCCACTGGCAAAGCCGATATCGCGCAGCGCTTCATAATGAAAGGGGTCGCTCATCGCCACCGCCAGTTCCTTGCCGTCGATCAGCACCGGCACGATCCGATGGCGTTCAGCCACCTCCGCCGGCACCGCAGCCACGGCGGCCGGCGACGGCGGTTGCAGGACAAGGTCCGCATACCCATAACCCCATTGCTCGGCCAGCGCCTGCGCGATCTGCTCTTCCGACACCAGATCGAGCAGCAACAGCATCTCACCCAGGCGGCGGCCGCTCTGCGCCTGCTGCGCCAGCGCCTCTTCCAGGCGCTGCGCCGTCACGGCGCCCTGCTCGCAGAGCAACAGACCCAGGGGCTTATGTTTGGACGACGGGGAAAGCATAGGGGCCGATGGTAAGCTGAACGCGCGGGGCGAGTCAATAGCCGATTAAATAGGGACACGTCCCATTTCTTGACACCATTTTCCCATGGTGGCATGATGCCGGCTATGCCGCGTATAGCTCGGATTATCGGACCGACCTATCCCCATCATCTCGTGCAGCGAGGCAATAATCGCCGGGAGATCTTTGGCGATCACGCGGATCGGCAGCATTACCTTGCGCTGCTTGACCGATATGCGCATAAACAGTCGGTGTCGATTCTCGCCTACTGTTTAATGACGAATCATGTCCATCTCTTGGCTCGCCCAGACCATTCCGGTGATTTGCCGAAGATGATGCAGGGAATCTCACTATGTTATACGCAAGCGTTTAATCGTAAATATGGGCAAACGGGCCGACTCTGGGAAAGCCGCTATTATTCCTCCGTCGTGGAAGAGGAACGATATCTCTGGGCCGTGAGCTGCTACATCGAACAGAACCCGGTCAGAGCAGGATTGGCGGTGCGCGCGGAGGACTATCCTTATTCCAGCGCGGCGGCGCATATCTTAGACGCCATTGATCCG
>CAZJRH010000233.1:0-5544 GCA_964548215.1 uncultured Nitrospirota bacterium | reverse complement strand
GAGTCGGTGCGCATGTAGGTGATCAAACCGACCGGCCCCTCCGACCCCAGCTCGACGCCTTCATACAAGCGCTGCGCCAGCATCATCGTCTTCTTGGCCGTGAAGCGGAGCTTGCGGGCCGCTTCCTGTTGCAACTTGCTGGTGGTAAAGGGCGGCAACGGGTTGCGCTTGCGCTCCTTCCGCTCCACCGAGGCGACGGTCAGCGTCGCGCCGCGCAGCCAGGTCACGGCCGCCTCGGCCTGCGCCTGCCGCGTGATGTCGATGGGCTGGCTGTTCCGCTTGGTCAGCTTGGCGGCGAACGCCGGCGGCAGCGCGCCCTGCAGTTGCGCCGTGATCGACCAGAACTCTTCCTTGACGAAGGCGGCGATCTGGGCTTCGCGCTCGCAGATCATCCGCACCGCCACCGATTGCACACGGCCGGCGCTCAGCCCTCGGCGCACCTTCTCCCACAGCAACGGGCTCACCGTGTAGCCGACGATGCGATCGAGCACCCGGCGGGCTTGTTGCGCGTGCACCTTGTTCATGTCGATCCGGCCGGGATTGGCGATCGCCTGGCGGACGGCGCGTTCGGTGATCTCATGAATGAGGACGCGATAGAGTTCGTGCTTCCGGCCGTTCAGTTCCTCCGCGATATGCCAGGCGATCGCTTCGCCTTCGCGGTCCGGGTCGGGCGCCAGATAAATTTTTCCGGCCTTCGCCGCCGCCGCCTTGATCTCGTCCAAGACCTTCTGCTTGCCCGGCATGACCACGTACTCGGGCCGGAATTGCTTCGACACATCCACGCCCAACCTGCTCTTGGGCAGATCCCTCACATGGCCCACGGAGGTCTTGACAATAAAACTCCGCCCAAGATATTTGGCGAGCGTCTTGGCCTTCGAAGGGGACTCGACAATCAGCAATGACCGGCCGCCGCCCTTCGGCGAGTCGGACGCTTGGGCGGCGCGCCCGGCGGCGGCTTTTTTCGTCGACGCACGGGGCCGCGCCTTCCCGGCCGATAAGGCGGCCGGCGGGGCCGGAGCAGCGGGGCGGCGACTCGTTGCCGGTCGCGCTGTTTTTCGTTTGGTCGCCATAACGCTCTCTATTATAGCCTACCCGTCCAATTCGGCCAGTTACGGGCTACACGGAACGGTAATAATTGCCTGGTAGTTGACGCGCGCCGCCTTTGAGTTCCAACGCCACCAGCAGCGCGGCGACCTGTTGGATCGGCCGGCCGCTGCGCGCCGCCAACTCATCCATGTGACGGGGCTCCCGGGTCAGGTGTTCTAACAAATCCGCCTCCGCCGCCGTCAATTTGGATTCGAGGGGAGCTACTCCGCCTTGCACCCGGAGGGTGTCTCCCTCGAGCTCCCCATCGCCGGACGCCAGCCGACTGTTCGCGGTCGGCGGTCGCAGCGACCGCCGGTCCAGGTGCGCGGCCACCGCTTCGATGATATCCTCGAGACCTTCGACCAGCATCGCGCCCGACTTGATCAACCGGTTGGTGCCTACGCTGCCGCCCACGCCGACATTGCCCGGCACGGCAAAGACTTCCCGCCCCTGCTCCAGCGCCAGCCGCGCCGTGATCAGTGAGCCGCTCCTGTCGCCCGCCTCGACCACCACCACGCCCAGCGACAGGCCGCTGATCAATCGGTTGCGCTGCGGAAAATGCTTCGGCAACGGCGGCGTGCCCGGCGCAAATTCGCTGAGCACCGCGCCCTGCCGGCCGATCGACTCCTGCAGTTCTCGATGCTCCGGCGGGTAGGCGCGATCGATGCCGCACCCCAGCACCGCCACGGTGCGTCCGCCGGCTTCCAGCGCGGCGCGATGGGCGCCGGCGTCGATGCCGCGGGCCAGGCCGCTGACCACCGTGAAGCCGGCCCGGCTTAATTCGCGGCCGATTCGCTCGGCCATCGCCTGACCGTAGGACGACGGCCGGCGGCTGCCGACCACGGCGATGGCCGCCGCGTCGTCCTCCAGTTCGCCCCGGCGCCAGAGCGCCGGCGGCGGATCGGGCAAGTGCCGGAGCCGCGTCGGGTAATCGGCGTCATCCGGCGTGAAGATACGGACATTCAGTTGCGTGGATCGCGCCTGCGCCGCCTCGACGTCCCGGTGCCAGGCGCCGGAGGCCAGCCGATCGGCCGCCGCGGCCGACACACCCGTCACGGCCGAGAGCTCACGCGACGACGCGCGCAGCACGGCCTCGGGCTCCCCGAAAGCGGCCAGCAGCGCCGCGCAGCCCCGCGGCGAGAGCCCCGGCGCGGTCGCCAGGGCCAGCCACGCCGGGCGGCGCCCGGCATTTTCGCTGACATGCGCGTTCATGGTCGGAGGAAAACGCCTGATCCGGTCAGGCGGGCGTCACTTCGAACTGCTCGACGTGCAGGGTGGCGTCGCTTTTGACCACGATCTTCTTCAGCAGCTCTTTCTCAAGCTCGTCGATCGATTTGCGCTCTTCGTCGTAGAGCAGATTGGCCACCATCGGATTCACGGTGATGACGACTTTTTTCTCACGGTTGGAGGCGCCCAGGCGCCGCAGCTCGCGGAAAATTTCGTAGCAGACCGTGGCCGGCGCCTTGGTGTAGCCCCGCCCCTCGCAATAGCCGCAGGGCTCGCTCAACACGCGCAGCAGATCCTCGCGCGTCCGTTCGCGGGACATTTCCACCAGGCCGAGCTCGGAGATGCGCAGGATGTGGGTGCGGGCCTTGTCCCGGCTCATCGACTCCCGGAAGGCGTTGATCACTTTCTCCCGGTTCTTGCCCACCTCCATATCGATGAAATCGATCACGATCAGGCCGCCGATGTTCCGCAGCCGCAACTGGTAGGCGATCTCCTTGGCCGCCTCCATGTTGGTCTTCAGGATGGTCTCTTCGAGGTTTCGCTTGCCGACGTAGCGTCCCGTGTTCACGTCGATCACCGTCAGCGCCTCGGTGTGGTCGATGACGATGTAGCCGCCCGACTTGAGCCAGACGCGGCGCCCCAGCGCCTTGGAGATTTCCAGCTCGATGCCGTACGAATCGAAGATCGGCTCATCGCGGCTGTAGAGCTCCACCCGTGCCGCCAGGTGGGGCATGTACATCTGCACAAACTCCATGATGCGTTCGTGCTCTTTCTTGGAATCGATGACCAGCTTGTCCACTCTCGGGGTGAACAGATCCCGCACGATCCGGAAACTGAGGTTCAGGTCGGAATGCAGCAGCGACGGGGCCGTCTGCCGTTCCTTGTTCTCCTGCAGCGACCGCCAGACCCGGTTCAGAAATTCGATGTCGGCCTTGATCTCCTCGTCGCTGACCCCCTCGCTGACCGTGCGGATGATGTACCCCGCCGATCCCTGGCGCGCCTGGCGCACCAGATCGCGCAACCGCCCCCGCTCCTCGGCCTTGCTGATGCGCCGGGAGACACCGATGTGGTTGACCGTGGGCAGATAGACGAGATAGCGGCCGGGAAACGACAGGTGGCCGGTCACGCGGGCCCCCTTGGTGCCCATCGGCTCCTTGCTCACCTGCACCACGATCTCCTGCCCTTCCTGCAGCTGCTCCTCGATCGGCTTGGTCGAGCGGCGACGGGCCTTGGGCCGCACCCGCCGTTCCTCCTCCTCTTCCTCCTCCTCCTCGACTTCCTCCGCCGGCTCATCGGCCAGGCCGGTCACCTCAAGCGTCGCCGCTTCATCCTCCGGAAAGGCCGCGATGTCGGAGACATGCAGAAAGGCCGCCCGCTCCAATCCGATATCGACAAACGCCGCCTGCATGCCCGGCAGCACCTTGGCCGCCTTGCCCTTGTAGACGTTGCCGACGATGCCCTGCTCGCGCGTGCGGTCGATGTACAACTCGGACAGCACGCCGTTTTCCAACATCGCCACCCGGGTTTCCTCCGGCGGCGCGTTCATAATGATGTCAATGCCCATAAGTCTCGCTCCCTCTCAGTAGAACAGCAATAGTCGCCGCATGCGCACATTCATAATCAATCCGAGACCCGCCATCGTCGTGACGACGGCGGTGCCGCCGTAGCTCATCAGCGGCAGCGGAATGCCCACCACCGGCAGCAGGCCCGACGTCATCGCCATGTTGATCATCGCATTGAAGCCGATCATCGCGACGACGCCGGCCGCCAGCAGGCTCCCCAACATATCCCGCGCCTTGAGCGCCGTCTCCATGCCCAGCAACAGCAGCGCCAGGTACAGTCCCATGACGACGAACGATCCCAGAAAGCCCCATTCCTCGGCGAAGACGGAAAAGACGAAATCCGTGTGCGCTTCGGGCAGGAATTTCAACTGGCTTTGCGTCCCCTCCTGATAGCCCCTGCCGAACCAGCCGCCCGAGCCGATGGCGATCTTGGACTGCATCAGGTGATAGCTCTTGCCGAGCGGATCAGCGCTCGGATTCAGAAACGTGACCACCCGGTCGCGCTGATAATCCTTCAACGATCCCCACGCCATCTGCCAGAAAAACGGGAAGAGCATGAAGAAGAGCAGCGCGCCGATGACCAGCGTGCGGGACCGGATGCCCACGACGCCCACCAGGGCCGCAAAGAGAAACAGCAAGGTCAGCGCCGTGCCCAGATCGGGCTGTTTCATGATCAGCGCCAGCGGCGCCAGCATCAGCAGCGCCGGCACGATGAGTTGCACCACCCGGTAGCCCTCGACAATCCGCCGTTGCGCAAAATAGTGGGCGAGGACGAAGAGCACGGCCAGTTTGGCCACCTCCGACGGCTGAAACGAGAAACCGCCGATGCTCAACCAGCGCTGCGCGCCCTGACTGGAGCGGCCGATGAGCAGGACCAGCACCAGCAGGACGATCACCGCGCCGTAGCCGGCATAGGCGTAGCGGGCCAGCACCCGGTAATCCACCACCATCATCAGACCAAACGCCACCCATCCCACCAGAATCCAGTAAAATTGCCGCAAATAGATCGGCGACGATGCGCCGCTCTCCCCCGTCACACTATACAGATTCAACAAGCCCGCCACCAGCAAGGCGCCGGTCACCCCCACCAGCCGCCAGTCAAAATTGGTCGGCACGCGCCGTTCGCTCATCGACCGACGCATCATCGCTCCCGCGCGATCATCCCGACACCGGAGCCCGGCGGGAGCCGGCCGGCGCTGGCGCCTGCCTGCCGTCAGGCACGGCGTCGGTGACAATCGAAGGCGGCGCTTGGCTCACGCCCATATGGGCCTCGATGACCTGCTTGGCAATCGGGGCGGCGATCGCGCCGCCCTTGCCGCCGTGCTCCACCAGCACGGCCACGGCGATCGTCGGCGCCTCCATCGGCGCAAAGGCGACGAACCACGCGTGGTCCTGAAAATTTTCCGGCGCGCGGGCCTGCCCGCCGGCCGGGCTGCTCACCACCTGCGCGGTGCCGGTCTTGCCGCCGATCGACACAAATTTCGACTTCGCCGCGCCGCCCGTGCCGCCCTGCGCCTGCACGACGTTGCCCAGGGCCCGGCGCAGAAAGTCGAAGGTCCGCGCGCTCACCCCCACGTCGGCCAGCCGGACCGGCGGAAAGACGATCAGGCGGCCCGTGTCGCGATCCCGCATCGCCCGGACCAGCTGGGGCTGATGCCGCTGACCCCGG
>CAZJRH010000232.1:0-1516 GCA_964548215.1 uncultured Nitrospirota bacterium | reverse complement strand
GCCCGGCGATCGCTTGACGTTCGGTTCCAGCAATGACGTCGTCGCCCCGTAGCGTTCAAACGCCAGCTCCCGCTCTTCACGTTTGGCTCGAAGGAACGGCGTGACGCGGAAGGATGCCGCCAGCCGCTGCCGGCAGCGATCGAAGAGGGAACGGTTGCCCAGCAACAGACGGGCCTCCATCAATGCCGTTTGGGAGGAGAGTTCCTTCTTGGCCATCTCCAGGCAGTCGTCGATCGTACGCAGCGAATGGCCCAGTTGATAGCGCAGATCCCACAGCAACTGGAAAAACTGGCCGGATTTCGCCTGCACCGCTTCCCGCGCGTTGGATTCGATCAGGAACATCACGTCCACGTCGGAATGAGGATTGAGTTCCCGCCGTCCATACCCGCCCAACGCAATGATGGCCCATGGAACGTCGGGGGCGGCGGCTTCGTCGCCGAAGGCCAGCCCGGCGGTCCTGGCGACAACCCCATCCACCAGATCGGTCAGGGCCGAGACGATCAGCGGGCTCGGCGCCCCTTCCAGGTGGCGGTTCTTGATCTGCTCAAACTGGCGGTGCTGATAGGTTTGCAGATCGGACAGTGATGCGACGACCGGCATACTGAGACGGCTCCTGTGTGAACAGTCTAACTATATATGAATCGGAGGGGAGGCTCAATCACTCCCTTGGTCCCCGGCGCAATGCGCGCTGTAACAATGGAGCCCCGCGGTCAGCCAACCCGCGGGGCTCCATATTCACACGTCGCGGAATATGCTTAGACCGCGCTTTCTCCCTTTTCGCCGGTCCGGATCCGGACGACGTCCAGCAGATCGGACACGAAGATCTTGCCGTCTCCGATGCTCCCCGTCTTCGCGGTGCGGACGATCGTCTCGATCACGCGGGGGGCCAGCTGATCCCCGACGGCGACTTCGATCTTCATCTTGGGCAGGAACGCCACCACATATTCAGCGCCCCGGTAGACCTCGGTCTGTCCCTTCTGCCGGCCAAACCCTTTGACCTCGGTCACCGTCATGCCCTGCACCCCAAGCTCCACCAACGCTTCACGCACTTCATCCAATTTGAACGGCTTGATGATCGCCTCAATCTTTTTCATCCGAGTGCTCCTCTGCTCTGATCGGTTGGCCTACATGGCATAGCCGCTCTCCCGGTGCTGACTGAGGTCGAGGCCGGTACGCTCCTCATCCGCACTGACCCTCAATCCGATGGTCGCATCGACGATTTTCAGAATGATGAACGTGCCGACAATCGCGAGGACGTAGGTCGCCCCT
This sequence comes from uncultured Nitrospirota bacterium, assembly GCA_964548215.1. Lineage (GTDB taxonomy): Bacteria > Nitrospirota > Nitrospiria > JACQCE01 > JACQCE01 > JBFMAJ01. The sequence continues at coordinate 247 of CAZJRH010000232.1, read as the reverse complement.
ATCGCGATGAGCTGTTTGCCAAGCTGAGCCGGTTCGCCGAAAAAGAGCCCCGCCTTGCCGCCGAATGCCGGATTGGCGAAGAGCCCCGTGGCAATGGCGCCCCAGGTCCCGCCGACGCCGTGCACGGCAAAGACGTCCAGCGCGTCGTCATAGCCCAGTTTCCCCCGCAACAGCACGGCGAAATAGCAGATCACCCCCGCCGCTCCTCCGATGATGAGAGAGGAGATGGGGCCGACGAAGCCGGCCG
>CAZJRH010000231.1:0-3415 GCA_964548215.1 uncultured Nitrospirota bacterium | reverse complement strand
AGCACGTACGCCTCCTGGTGGATCCGCCAGTCGATCGAGCGGGCCATCATCAACCAGAGCAAGCTGATCCGCCTGCCGGTCCACGTGGTCGAGCGGATCAATCATTTTCTCTCGGCCATGGAAGATCTGATGCAGGAGCTCGATCGCGAGCCCACGGTGCAGGAACTGTCGCGGCAGATGAAATACGAGCAGGGCCAGATCGTGGAGCTCCAGCAGGTCATCCGCAAGACCTACTCGCTAGACAGCCCCGTCGGCGCGCAACAGGAGGCGACGCTCAAGGACATCATCGTCGATCATTCCCAGCAGTTGCCGTCGGTAACGGCGGAGGGCATCAAACAACGGGAAGAGATCTTCGAGTGGATCAAGGGGCTGCGCGACACGGAGAAGCGGGTGATCACCATGCGCTTCGGCCTGGACGGCGCGGAGCCGCAGACGCTGGAGGAGATCGGGGGGGTGCTCAGCCTGACCCGCGAGCGGGTCCGGCAGATCGAAGCGGCGGCGCTGCAGAAACTGCGCGCCATCGTGACGGCGCAGATGACCGAGTACGAGGAGAATCTATGACGGCTCGCGGCCCCGCCGAGCGCCGGCCCCAGGTGGATGGCGTGACGGATTTCAAGGCGAATATCCGGGAAATCCCGAATTTTCCCAAGGACGGCATTCTCTTTTACGACATCACGACGCTGCTCAAGGACCCTGCGACGTTCCACCTGGTGATCGAGCGAATGGCCGCGCTCTATGAGCACGAGCGGATCGACAAGGTTGTGGCGATCGAGTCGCGCGGCTTCATCCTCGGCGCCCCGCTGGCCGACCGGCTGAAGGCGGGGTTCGTGCCGGTGCGCAAGAGCGGCAAACTGCCCAGCGATGTCTACGAAATCAAATACAATCTGGAATACGGCTCCAGCGTGCTGGCGATCCACCGCGACGCCGTCGCCGCGGGCGAGCGGGTGTTGATCGTGGATGATCTGTTGGCGACGGGGGGCACGATCACGGCCACGGTCGACCTCGTCAAGCAACTGGCCGGCGTCATCGTCGGCATCGCCTTCCTGGTCGAATTGACGTCGTTGCGCGGACGCGCGCGGCTTGACGGCTACCAGGTGGTCTCGCTCGTCTCCTACTGACCCCGCGATCGGACCGGACCATGGTGCAGCAACGGATTCTGGTGGTGGACGACGCGCTGATGGTGCGCCGCCACGTTTCCCACATCTTGATCCCTGCGGGCTTTGACGTTGACGAAGCCAGCAACGGCATGGAAGCGATCGAAGCCATGAAGCGGACGGCCTACACGCTGGTGCTGCTGGATCTGGAAATGCCGAAGATGCGCGGGGTCGACGTGCTGCGCATCCTACGCAGCGGCGCCATTAAGCCGGCGCCACCGGTGCTGGTCTTGACCAGCGCCGAGGTGGAGCCGGCGGACCTGCAAAAGCTGCGCGAGTTGGGTGCGATCGGCTTTCTGGACAAGGCGGCCGCCCCGGACCAGTTGCTGTTTCGCGTGCGCGCGGCCCTGGCTCCTGCGCCGGCCGGGGGAACCGATCGTCCTTCCGGATCCACGGCGTAACCGGCCCCGCGCTCTTCGGCTGCGCCGTGTTATCCCCTCGGCTGATACCGTCGGTGGACGGTTTGCAGCTCGCCTTTGGTCAAATGGGTATAGATTTGAGTCGTGCGGATCGTGGAATGGCCGAGCATGGCCTGGACCGCGCGAAGGTCGGCGCCGCGCAACAGCAGGTGCGTGGCAAACGAATGGCGGAGGGTGTGCGGCGACAGGGACGTAGGCAGTCCGGCCGAGCGGGCATGTTTTTTCAGCAGATGCCAGACCGACTGACGGGTCAACGGCCGTCCGCCCTGCGCCACGAACAGGTCGTCGCCCATGCGCCGGCGCTTGGTTCGGCGGCGGTACCGGCCCGCGAACAGCACGGGACGGGCGTCGCTCAGATAGAGGGACAGTTTTTGCCGGGCCACGTCGCCCAGCGGCACGATGCGTTCTTTCCGCCCTTTGCCCAGGCAGATCAGAAACCCGGAGAGCAGGTTGAGATTTTGGATTTTCAAGTCGGTCAACTCGGAGACCCGCACGCCGGTCGCATAGAGCAGCTCGAGCAGCGCGTCATCGCGCTGCGCGAGCGGGCCGCGGCCTTTCGAATGATTCAGCAGCCGCTCGACGTCATCGATGCTCAGCGTGCGGGGCAGGCGCTGCCAGGGTTTGGGGCTGGCCAGCGTCACCGTCGGATCATTGGCGACGCCGCCCTCCAGCACCAGGAACCGGTAGAAGGTGCGCAGCGTGCTGATCAGGCGCGCGACCGACGCCGGCGCGAGCCTCGGCCCCCGGCCCTGCAGGGTCAATTGCGCCAGAAATCGATGCAGATCGCCCGGAGTGATCGCGGTGAGGGCGCGTCCTTCGGCGGCCGCGAAGCGGTTCACGCGGTCGAGATCCCGCCGGTAGGCCGCGCAGGTATGGACGGACAACCCGCGTTCCAGGCTCAGGTGGTCCAGAAATTGCTCGATCACCCGCGCTTGGGCCGGAGGAGTGGGGTGTGCGGTCACGTTTGCCATCATAGGCAACTCCCGCATGAAAGGCAAGCCGGTGGACGGGCCGGTAGTGGGCCAGTTTCAAGGTTTCAGCGGTGCAAAAATGGGGACACGTCCCAATTATCGTTCTTAACGCGCAGAAACGAGGAGAATTGGGACGTGTCCCTATTTTTGAAACATGCCCATGTGAACCTGGCCCACTACCGACGGGCCGTGCTGCGCGGCGCGATCGTCGCGGGCATGCTGGTTCTGTGGGCATGCTTCGCCGCGACCTCGGAGGCGGCGCCCGCGTCCGTTCAGACCGCCGCCCCGGTGTTGGAGGCGGCCCGCAAGGCCGATGCGGCGGGTGATGACGCGCGCGTGATCGAGCTGGTGCAGCAATGGGTGACGGCCCAATCTCCGGCGGGGGGACCGGCCGGGACGATGCCGCCGTCGGATGCGGCGGCGGAAGCGCTCTATCTGATCGGTCGAGCCTCCGCGCGGTTGAAGCAGACGGACGAGGCGATCGGATACTTGAAGAAATTGTTGAAGGAGATGCCGCAGTCGTTGTGGGCCGCGCCGGCCGGCATGCTGCTGGGCCAGATCTACGAGGAACGGGGCGCCACCGTGGAGGCGATCAACTATTTTGAGAAAGCCGTGGGGCTGCACCGGACGCCGGAGCTGCGCCGTCCCGCGCAGGAACGGCTGGTGGAGTTGTATCGACGGTCGGGCAATCTGGTGAAGGCCGTGGAGACGCTGCTTTCCCTGCGCCGACTGGCGGAAACGGCGGATGACCAGGCCGCCGCCATGGCGCTGACCGAGCAGATCAACGGACTGATTACCGCTGACACGGATCCGGGCCGGCTGAGTCGCGTGGCGGCCGCCATGGCGAAGCGCTTTCCGGCCGACGCGGCGA
>CAZJRH010000230.1:0-3223 GCA_964548215.1 uncultured Nitrospirota bacterium | reverse complement strand
AACGCCCGATCACAACAGCGCCGGCTGAACGGGCGAGTTCCTCCAGCTCATCAAGCGCGCCCTCATCCTCCCGCGGCGGCCTCGCCCTTCCGCCGGACCGGGCACCCGGCGGCTTGGCCCGCGCCCGCGGCAGCGTTTTGGCCACCAGGATCGCGCGCTCGGCAATCATGGCGCGACTTGCGAACGAAATAAGTGAAAAATCATGGCATTCGGTCTCACTGCGAGTATGATAATCAGCTCCATTGGGGATGTCAACAAACGAAATGGCACGCCATCCCCCCACTTGACAGTACGGGCCAAACACGATAGAGATATGGGCAACGCCGTTCCGTGGTGGTGGCAACGGACAAGGGGGTGTTCTGACATGCATGGGACGCATCCGAAGGGTAGTGGAAGGAACTCCAGGAGCGTGACGCATGCCAGGGGGCTCCGGGCCATCGTGCTGGCCGGCTTCCTGATCGCCGGTCTGTGGCCCCTGGCCGGTGAGCTGGCCGCCCAAGAGACGAAACCGGCGGCCGAGCAACCGGCCATTCCCACCCAAACCTTTGCAGGCGGCTATGACCTGGTGTGGGACAAACTGCTGGTCACGCTCAAATCCTTCGACGTGCTCGCGGTGATCAATGCCGACAAGGCCGCCGGCAAGATGATGACCGCGCCCTACCGTTATTTCAAGATCTCATCGGCAAAATTCCCGCCGGTTCAGGATGATTATCGGGACACCTACGAACTTCTGGTGGAAAAAAAGGCGGACAAGAATACGCAGGTCCAGATCAAACGAAAATTCGAGTTTTACGACCGGACCAAGCCACCCAACGGCGACTGGGTTCAGCGGGAGGACATTCCGAACAAAACGGGGATCAGTTCCACCGACATCTTCAACGCCTTGAATCTGGAAATCGCGGCGGCCGGGCTCCCGGCCGCCCGGTAACTCACACCGTCAGCTTTTCTTCTTGCCCGCCGCAGGCGCCTGTCCCTTCGCGCCGGTAGCCACGGGCACTTGTTCTTCGTCCCTCTTTCGAGCGGCCCGCTTGCGGGGCTCCGGCGGCTTCGCGCACACCAGCTCCACCATCGCCATGGGGGCGTTGTCGCCCGCCCGTCGACGGGTCTTGATGATCCGGGTGTAGCCGCCCGCTCGATCATTCAGGCGCGGGGCGATCTCATTAAACAACTTGACCACCAGCCCATGGCGCTGCAGCACCGATTGCGCCTGCCGGCGAGCCTGCAAGCTGCCCTCCTTGCCCCAGGTCATGAGCCGATCGGCCACGCGGCGCAGCTCTTTCGCCTTGGCCACCGTCGTCTCCAGCCGTTCGTGCTCAACCAGTGAGATGGTCAGATTGCGCAGCAATGCTTTGCGATGGCCGCTGTTTCGGCCGAATTGACGCCCTGACACTCCATGCCGCATGGGATCTCAACCCCTTCTGTTGACTGTTGCGCCCGAGGACGTCACGACTACACGTCCGTTTCCGGGGGCGCGGGAGGCAGTTGGTCCACCTTCATGCCGAAGGAGAGGCCCATTTCCGCAAGCATCTCCTTGATCTCGTTCAAGGACTTCCGGCCGAAATTTTTCGTTTTCAGCATCTCCGCTTCCGTCTTCTGAATGAGATCGCCGATCGAGTGGATGTTGGCGTTTTTGAGGCAATTGGCGGCGCGAACGGACAACTCCAGCTCGTTGACGCTCTTGTTCAGATACCGGCTGATCTCCTTCATGCGGTCCTCGGACGCCTGCGGCAGGGACACTTCATCCTCTTCAAAATTGATGAAGATCGACAGATGGTCCTTCAAAATCTTGGCCGCGTGCGCGACGGCGTCATCCGGCTTGATGCTGCCGTCGGTCCAGACTTCGAGGTTCAGCTTATCGTAATCCGTCATCCGGCCGACCCGCGCGTTCTCCACGTGATAATTGACCCGGCGGACCGGCGTGAACACGGCGTCCATGGGAATGACGCCGATCGGGCTGGTCTCATCCTTGTTGCGGTCGGCCGTCACGTACCCCCGGCCCAGCTTGATCATCAGTTCCATCTCCAAGCGCCCGTCCTTGTCAAGCGTGGCGATGTGCTGATCCGGCGTCAGCAGTTCGACGTCCGCATCGAGCAGCACGTCCTTGGCCGTCACGACACCCGGGCCTTTTTTACGAAGCTGCACCGTCTTCGGACGGTCGCCGTGCAGTTTGAACCGGACGGCCTTCAGGTTCAGGATGATGTCCGTGATGTCCTCTTTCACCCCGGTGAGGCTGGAAATCTCGTGGAGGGCTCCGTCGATCTTCACGGACGTGATGGCCGCGCCCACCAAGGAAGAGAGCAGCACGCGACGCAACGCATTCCCGACCGTGATGCCGAACCCCCGCTCGAATGGTTCGGCCGTGAACTTCCCGTAGACGTTCGTGAGCGTATCCTGATCCGCTTCCAATTTCTTGGGCATCTGAAAGTCTTTTGTGCGAATGATCATCGTCCCCCCTGCGCGCGCGCTATCCGATTCGTGTCCTGGTATCAGGCGTTATCGCGAATAAAATTCGACCACCAACTTTTCGTTCACCGCAAGATCGATATCGTCTCGAGACGGCAATCCCGCAACCTCGCCGCGGAAGTGGGCGCGATCGACCCGCAGCCACCCCGGCACCATGTGGGATTCCGTCACGGCCAGGGCCCGTTGCACGGCGCTCAGCTCCCGGCTCTTCTCCTTGATTTCCACTACAACACCCGGCCGGACCAGAAACGCGGGAATATCGACGAGCTTGCCGTTCACGTGCACGTGCCGGTGCCGGAGCCACTGCCGCGCCTGGGCGCGTGAAGACGCCAGACCCATGCGATAGAGCACGTTGTCCAAGCGCCGCTCCAGCAACAGGAGCAGATTCTCGCCGGTCGCGCCCTTCATGCGGCTGGCCCGTTCAAACACGTTGCGGAACTGCGTCTCCATCAGCCCGTAGAATCGCTTGAGCTTCTGCTTTTCCCGCAGGTGCTGCCCGTACTCCGAGAAGCGCGGACGTCCCTGGCCCTGTTGCCCTGGCGGATAAGCCCGTCGGTCGATCGCGCACTTTTCCGTGTAGCAGCGCTGCCCCTTGAGAAAGAGCTTCACGCCTTCCCGCCGGCACAGCCGGCACACACTTCCCGTTTCTCTCGCCATTTATCCTCCACGCACCATCAACACCATGAATCGACTCCCCCGGGGTCCGCGCATCCTGCTAGACCCGCCGCCGCTTCGGCGGACGGCACCCATTGTGCGGAAT
>CAZJRH010000229.1:0-5968 GCA_964548215.1 uncultured Nitrospirota bacterium | reverse complement strand
CTGGCTGCCGCGCACTTCGGTCAGCGTCTTCAGGAGCCGGTCGCGGGTGACACCCAGCTCCTTCAGCAGCGGCCCCGCCGGAGGGCCGCTCTCCATCGTGGCCAGCAGCAGATGCTCAGTGCTGATATAGTCGTCCTTCAGTTGTTCGGCTTCACGCTCGGCCTCGTCCAACAGCGCCTTGAGCCGCGGCCCCATGGAGAGTTGCGACGCTCCGGACACGGTCGGGAGTCGCTTGAGCGCCTGCTCCAGTTGCGACGTCAGTTGATCCGGAGAGGCGCCCAGTTTTTTCAGCAATACGGGGATGAGACCGTCGCGCTGTTCGGACAACGCGAACAGCAGATGTTCCACCTCGAGCTGGGGGTGCTGGCGCTTTTCGGCCAACTGTTGAGCGGATTGCAGGGCTTCCTGGGCTTTGACGGTCAGTCGATCCATACGCATGGCGGCATTTCCTGCCTTGGCGGGATTCCCCTTAGGGCATCTCCACCGTGATGGTGTAGCCCCGCGTGGCCGGCCGCTTGGGCAGCGCAATCTCCAGGACGCCGTCGTTTAGCGTCGCTTTGATCTGCGATTGGTCGGCCTCTTCAGGCAGGGGAAAGACGCGCTCGAATTTGCCGTAGACGCGCTCCAGTTGGTGATAGAGCTCGCTGCTGGAGCTGTGGGCGAAGGCCCGCTCGCCCCGCAGCGTCAGGTGTTGGTTCGATATTTCGAGCGTGATCTCCTGGATCTCCAGTCCCGGCAATTCGGCCGTGAGCAGGATCATCTCGTCGGTTTCGACAATATCCACCGGCGGGTGCCACTGGTCCGCCTGCGCGCGCAGGCCGGAGCGGCGGGCCAGGCTCTCCTCGAAGAGCTGATTCATCCGCTCTTGCAGGGAGAGCAGATCTTTGAATGGATCCCACGAGCCGTCTGTCATCTGGGGGTTCTCATGCTGTGAATGTCCCAGTATAAAAAGTCCCGGATAACATTGTCAATTTGAATCAGGGGGAGTGTGCTCAACTCCCCCTGATAATCCCCATCGCCAGCGTCATGGTCCGATAGAGTTCGCGTGTCAGTTCAACGCTCAGCTTAGCTTTTGGCAGCCCATCGACGATGGTTTTCACGTTAAAAATCAACCATGATGTGGTTTGACAGGACCCCGTCCCACGGTTATCCTCATTCCCATGCGGATCGTCGAAAAATTGCGGCCCCGGCGAGGTTTGACGTGGGTGGCCGCCGCGCTGATGGGGGTGTGGGTGGCAGGCGGGCTGGGTGGCGGCCCCGCCGCCGCCGAGGTCTACCATTACAGGGACAACGAGGGTGTCCTTCATTTTACCAACGTGCCCAGCGATGCCCGGTTTCGCCCGCTGTTCAACGGGCGCAGCCGGTCGGCGGCCGCCGTCTACCGTGTGGAAGCGGCGACGTTGAAGCGCCTGGTGGCCGACGCTGCCCGGGAACACGACATTGATCCGAGTCTCATCACCGCCGTCATCAAGGCCGAATCCGGTTTTGACGCCAAAGCCATTTCACCGGCCGGCGCGCAGGGATTGATGCAATTGATGCCGGCGACGGCCGAAGTGCTCAACGTCGCCGATCCGTTCGACCCGCAAGCGAACATCGCGGGAGGGGTGCGCCATCTGCGCGGGCTGCTGGACCGGTTCGGCGGCGATCTGCCCCTGGCCCTGGCGGCCTATAACGCCGGTGTGTCGCGCGTCGAAGCGGCCGGCGCCATTCCGCCCATCACCGAGACGCGTGAGTACGTCGAGCGCGTGTTGAGATACTATCAGGATTATCAACGCCGATCGGCGGTCAGCCAGCAGATCCGGCGGGTGGTGGCGCCCAACGGCGCCGTGCTGTTGACCAACTCCCCCATCCGCTAATCACCGACGCTTCGCAACGTCCAGCCGTCGGCGCCGCCGGCCGTTACGGCTGCGATCAGGTGTTCCCGCCAGCGAAAACCTTTCGTCGGATAATCCGACCGGAAATGCGCGCCCACGCTGCCGCGTCGTCGTTGCGCGGCCCCCGAGACCAGTCGGGCCACAAGCAGGAGGTTCCGCAATTCGCCGGCGTTTCGAGCGGCGCAGGGGGCGGCGGTGTGTTCCCGGAAACGGTCAAGGGCGGTGAGCGCGGCGGCCAGCGACGCTTCGGTGCGAATCACGCCGACGCTCTGCCACATCAGCGCTTGCAATTGGGCGCGCGCTTGCTCAACCGCCTCGGACGGACGGGGCGGCCCACCGCCCCGCACCTGATCGATCGCCTGGGCGACCAGCGCGCGCTGCCGGGCCGCGGGTGGTGGTCTGAGACGGCCACAGCGCCGGACGGCCGCGTGCGCGGCGCGCCAGCCGAAGACCAATCCCTCCAGCAGGGAGTTGCTGGCTAAACGATTGGCGCCGTGCACGCCGCTGCACGCCACCTCACCCGCGCCATACAATCCCGGCAGTGTGGAGGCGCCTTCCGGGTCGGTCGCGATGCCGCCCATGAAGAAGTGAGCGGCCGGGCTGACGGGCGCCGCGTTTCTCGTCAGATCAATGCCGTACCGCAGGCAGGCCGCATAGACGGTTGGAAAGCGGTTCCGCAGATAGTCGGGGTCGAAGTGGGTGGCGTCCAGCCAGACGCAGGACTGCTTCAGTCGCTTCATTTCGATCCACATCGAACGGGCCACGATGTCCCGGGGCGCCAGTTCGCCGGCCCGGTGATAGCGGAAGAGAAACCGCGCCCGGCCGCGCGTCCGGCCCGGGGTGTTGAGCAGCCGGGCACCTTCGCCGCGGAGCGCTTCAGTAATCAGAAACGCCGGCGCCGATTCCACCGCCAGCGCCGTGGGATGAAACTGGACGAACTCCATATCCTGCAGCGCGGCGCCAGCCCGATAGGCCATGGCCATGCCGTCGCCGGTGGACACGGCCGGATTGGTGGTGCGCGCATAGAGCTGTCCGGCGCCCCCCGACGCCAGAATCACCGCCTTGGCACTCAACGCTTGTAAACGGCCGGTCGCTTCATCTAGCACCAGGGCGCCGACGCATCGCCGATCGGCGCCGTCGACCAGCAGATCGACGCTGAAATGATGGTTGAAGAAATGGACGCGGGGATGGCGGCCCAACCGCCGGAGCAGCGTGCGTAAAATCGCCTCGCCGGTCGCGTCGCCCACGTGCAGGATTCTCCGGCGGGTGTGGGCCGCTTCGCGGGTGAACAGCAATCGCCCGTTCTCGCGATCAAAGGGCATCTGCCAGCGGATCAGTTCCCGGACACGGCGAATGCCGTCGGTGACCAGCACCTCGGCGGCGCGGGGCGAGCAGAGCCCGCGGCCGGCCCGGATCGTGTCGTCGATATGGCGTTCAACGCTGTCGTCGTCGCCCAGGGCGGCGGCAATGCCGCCTTGCGCATACGCGCTGCTGCCCTGGTCGACCCGGCGGGACGGGCGATGGGCCGAGGGCGTCGTCTGGCCGGCCGGCGGCTGCTTGCTGATGACGAACACCGTTCCGTGGCGGGACAGTTCGATCGCGGCCCGCAATCCGGCAATGCCGCGGCCGATGACCAGATAGTCGGCGCGAAGATGCGGGACCAAGCGCCGCGTCGTCATGGGAGTTCCCCCATTACGGGAGCGGGGAGCGATCGAAGGTCGGGCTGAAGGGGTTGTCGCCCTGCACGGCGCTCAGGCGGGGTTCTTTCCCCGCGAAGATGAATCGGGCGGTGCCGCTTGTGGTGAACCCTCGCGGTGAACCAACGGCCGTGGCGGGGCCGCCCGCCTCGGGCGCCGGGCCGTCATCGTCCGGTTTCAGGTCGCCATGCAGCGTCCAGTGGAGATCCAGGCGGACCATCTCCGGCTGGAGCAGCCAGACGCGCTCGATGACGAACACGGCCCGCAGCGGATCGGCACGCCGGAACAGCGCGGCCAGGTCGTCGGCAAATTCGCGGTTGCCCTCCAGGGGCGGGGCCAGCAGGGACAGAATGCGCGGCTGATTGCGACGGTTCATCTGCTCCTGAAGTTCTTTGACGACGTTCTCGACGCGAGCGGCCTGTTGGGCTTGCGCGGACAACGGCGTCTTCGTCGTCGAGCAGGCGAGCAGGAGGCACCCGAGCGCCAGGAGCCACGGCATTGCCGGTCGCCAGCGGCGGCCAGGGACGCGTGCGCTCAATTTCACGTGCCGAACCATAGGTCCGCATTATAGAAATCGCCGGTCGATGGGTCAATATGAATTCATGGGGAGCAGTCTTTCCCCAAATTGAGTTGCGAAAGCCGAGCGTTGATCTGACACGCGAGCCATGATTGCAATGTGTACGGCGATGGGGGTTATCAGGGGGAGATGAGCATTCTCCCCCTGATTACAATTGCCTGTTGCTATACAGGCGCGAAGCGGCTACAATCGGCCCACGATTTTTTCGGCTTGGCACAGAGGCTCCCACGAATGTCGCGAGTTATCAAAAAACGGCGAAAGAAGATGCGCAAGCACAAGTACCGTAAGCTGCGCAAACGCACTCGCCATCAGCGAAACAAATAGCCGCGCTGGTTGCGTGGTGCGGCTTCGTCCTCCGGCCGTGGGGTCCCTCGGCCCCGTCGGAGGTCCTTCTCCGCGCGTGACCGTCTCGTCGGTCTGTCTGTCGCGGAGTGGCGGTAGAGCAGGACGGCGAACGTGGCCAGTTTGATCCAGCCGGGGTGGACGGACGAGAGTACGTAGGCGCCCAGCATCACGCCCGGCGCCAGTCCGGCAATGATCGGCAGCACCCGCCGCCAGACCGTGGCGAACCCCCTCCAGTTCGGCAGCAGGACGTGGCTGTCGATGAAAATTTTCGCCAGCACCAAGGCGGGATTCAACACGCGGTTGGTCTAGAAGAGCAGCGCCACCGGCACGGTCATGGAGGAAAAGCCGTGGCCGAGCGCGCCGTTGACGATCGCGGCAAAAAACGCGATGGCGACCAGGATGATCAGATCCGATTCGGTGGTCATGGTCGCAGGGCGGCTATTTTAAATGAGCTGCCGCCACGAGCTTTGCAAGAAACGGCCGGTCAGGCAGGAACGGACGTGAGCGGACCGCCGGATTATCCGGCGTAAAAGGTTTGAGAATGGTCTGTCTTACAGAAGTGGGGCCGCGCGGACGAATTCATCGAGAATGAAGGACGCGGTTTTTCGCCGAATCCACACCTCACCGGCCATGGCGGCTTGCACCGTTTTTCGCAGCACCTCAGGTTTGACCACCCCTCCGACATAGCCGCGCGCCCCGATCTTGGCCGCTTTCACTTCCCCGGCTCGGGTATAGCTCTTGGCCAGAAGAATGACCTTGGTGCCGGGCGAGCGCTGGCGGAGGTCGGCCATCAATCGATAGCCGTCCCCACGCGTGAAGTGAGTGTCAAGGAACACGAGTTGGGGTTTCCGTCTGTGGATCGTCCTTGCCAGATGATCGTCGGCTCGAAAGGGATCCAGGAGCCGGACCTCCCGCTGTTGATGAAAAATCCGGCGCAGCCGACGATGAAACGTCGGCTCGTGGTGAACCACCAGGACGGTGATTCGTGTTGTCACTGTCTACCACCCTGCACGATTGTCAATCCCCATCACGATTATTCATTCTTCTACTGTGGCATCGAGTGATCTCGTGCCCCTTACTCTAACGATTTCCCCTGATAAGTACAATAGGACGAAAGCCGTATTTTTCGCGGGCCAGAGCACCCCGCGGATGGAGCTTCTGGCTATAGATGCAGGAAGAGGAGGAGATGGCGTGGTATTGGCCTTCATGGACTTACGTCACAAGTCGGCGCTCGATGACATAGAGCGCTGCCTGCAGCCGGTCACTGATCTTCAGTTTGGAGAAGATGTTCGTCAAATGGGTTTTGACCGTCTTCTCGCTGATGAAGAGTTGTTTGGCGATCTCCTTGTTTTTACAGCCTTGAGCCAGTAGTTTGAGGACCTCAAGCTCTCGTTTGGTCAAGGGGGTGGTCACCGGATCTTTTTCTGGGGAGGGGGCTGGGGGGCTCAGCAGCCGGAGGAATTCGCCAAACAGCG
>CAZJRH010000228.1:0-6600 GCA_964548215.1 uncultured Nitrospirota bacterium | reverse complement strand
CTACGTGATCACCAACGCCCTCTTCGAGGCAGGCGTGAGCGTCTATTCGGCGAAGATTTCGACCCGCCTGGACCAGATTGCCGACGTCTTCTATATTAAAACAGCGGCGGGCGCCAAGCTGACCGACCCCGAGCAGATCGCCTTCCTGAAACAGCAGTTGCTCGCCGCCGTCACCGAGCATTTAGCCCTTCCTGCATAGTTTAGGCTTCACGGTCTAAAGCCCTGCGAGCGGGGCAAAACCGAGCGTCGGTCTGACACGCGAGCCATGATTGAAGCCCGTACGGCGATGGGGGGTAGCAGGGGGGAGAAGCGGCATCTTCCCCCTGATCAAATTGACAATACCGACGACGGTTCGATATAGTGGACGCGTCTATGAAGACACCACGTCCACAGCCTCCGCGCCCCCAGGGTGATCCGCCCGTGGCCTTTCATCCGATTGAAGAAGCCATCGAGGCGATCCGAACCGGTAAAATGGTCATCCTTGTTGATGACGAAGACCGTGAAAATGAAGGGGATTTCGTCATCGCAGCGGAAAAGGTCACACCGGAGGCGATCAACTTCATGGCCGTTCACGGCCGCGGCCTCATTTGTCTCACCCTCACTGACGAACGGGCCAGGCAGCTTCAATTGCCGCCGATGGTCAGCGAGAACACGACCGCCTACGGCACGGCCTTCACGGTGTCCATTGACGCCCGCAAAGGCGTGACGACCGGTATTTCCGCCGCCGACCGGGCGACGACCATCCTGACGGCGATTGCGCCGGAAACGACACCGACCGATCTGGCACGGCCCGGCCACATTTTCCCGATCAAAGCGGAAACCGGCGGCGTGCTCAAACGGGCGGGGCAGACCGAGGGCTCGGTTGATCTGGCGCGCTTGGCCGGTCTGACGCCCGCCGGGGTCATCTGCGAGGTGATGAACGAGGACGGCACGATGGCGCGGTCGCCGCAATTGGCCGAACTGGCCAAACGGTTTGATTTCAAACTGATCACGATCAAGGACCTCATTCAGTATCGCTTGCAGCGCGAGTCATTGGTCCGCCGCGTGGCCGACGCCTCGCTGCCGACCCAATACGGCGAATTTCACGCGATCGTCTACGAGAACGAACTGGATCACGGCACTCACATTGCGCTGGTCAAGGGCGACATCAGCCCGGGCATCGACGTGCTGGTGCGGGTGCATTCGGGTTGCCTGACGTCGGACGTGTTCGGCTCCCAGCGCTGCGATTGCGGCGAACAGTTGGAGCGGGCCCTGACGATGATCCAGGCCGAGGAACGGGGTGTGCTGCTCTACTTGAACCAGGAGGGGCGCGGCATCGGGCTGGTCAACAAAATCAAGGCCTATCGACTGCAGGATGAAGGACGCGACACGGTGCAGGCCAATCTGGAATTGGGATTCAAGAGCGATTTGCGCGATTACGGCATCGGCGCGCAGATTCTGGTCGACCTGGGCGCCCGGCGCTTGCGCCTGCTGACCAATAATCCGCGAAAAATCGTCGGCCTGGAAGGCTACGGGCTCGTGGTGGTCGAGCGGGTGCCGATCGAGTCGGTGCCCCATGAGCGCAACGTCCATTACCTCCGGACCAAAAAGCACAAGCTGGGCCACTTGCTGGAGAAGGTCTGATGGCGCGCGAGATCACAGGCGACCGGTCGGCGCGGGAACTCCGTTGCGCGCTGGTCGTCAGCGAGTTTAATCCATTGGTCACCCACGGGCTACTGGAGCAGGCGCTGGCGACGCTCGAAGAGCAGGGCGCCGATCCGCAGCAGATCACGGTCGTCCGGGTGCCCGGCGCGTTTGAACTCCCGCTGACCGCCAAGCGGCTCGCCGTCAGCGGCCAGTTCGAAACGATTATTTGCCTGGGAGCCGTGATTCGTGGCGAGACCTCGCACGACGAACTGGTCAGCGACGCGGCGGCGCGCGGCATCATGCAGGTGTCGCTGGAGACGGGCATTCCCATCATCTTCGGCGTCGTGACCGCCGAAACGGTCGATCAGGCGCTCGACCGGGCCCGGCCGGGCGAGCGCAATCGCGGCCGCGCGGCGGCGTTGGCCGCCATCGAAATGGCCACGTTAATCCGCTGTCTGAAAGTGTAACGTCGGCAGGAGCGCCCATGGGGCTGAGACGCCAGGCTCGAGAGCTCGCGCTGCAGACGCTCTTTCAACACGATATTCTTAAGGAACACCCCGCGCAGGAGACCGCCGTTCCGGAGGCCAAGCGCGTGCCGGTCGAAGCCGAGGTCCCGCCCGAAGCCATCCTCTTCGTTGACCAGCTGGTGCAGGGCGTCCTCGCCAAGGCGCCCGAACTTGATGCGCTGCTGAAACAGTTCGCCGAACACTGGAGCGTGGAACGGATGGCGGTCGTTGACCGGAACGTCCTCCGCTGTGCCTTGTACGAACTGCTCTATCTGGATGACATCCCGGCCAAGGTCACCATCAATGAAGCGATCGAGATCGCCAAGCGCTACGGCTCGGAAGAATCCGGCGCATTCGTGAACGGCATTCTGGACCGCATCGTCAAATCGGATGAACGGCTGCTGACGAAGCGGCTGGCGACGGCGTAGTGGACGAGAGCGGATTAAGGATTAGAAAAACGAGGCAGATTAAGGGGTAAAGGGCTATGATTGCGCGATATACACTCCCGGAAATGGCCGCCATCTGGACCGACCAGCATCGGTACGAAACCTGGTTGCGCGTCGAGTTGGCGCTCTGCGATGTGCTCGCGGAGGAGGGCGTGATACCGGCTGACGCCTATCGGACGATCAAGAAAAAAGCCGCCGTCTCGGCCAAGCGCGTCGCGGCGATCGAACGAACCGTCAAACACGACATGATCGCCTTCGTGACGGCGGTGGCCGAACGGGTGGGCGACGCCGGCAAATACCTGCACTTTGGCGTGACCTCGTCCGACATTCTGGACACTGCGCTGGCGCTGCAACTGCAGGACGCGACCGATCTGCTCGCTGGCAAACTGGAACGGCTCAGGGCCACGCTGGCGACGCTGGCGCAGCGCCACCGGCGCACGCCGATGGTGGGGCGTTCGCACGGCATCCACGGCGAACCAATTACATTCGGATGGAAGCTGGCCATCTGGCATGAGGAAGTCGTCCGCCACCAGGAACGGCTGGCCCGCGCCCGCTCGGCCGTCAGTTGCGGCAAGCTCTCGGGCTCGATGGGCACCTATGCCCACCTCTCGCCGTCGATCGAGGAGACCGTCTGCCGCCGCTTGGGCCTGACGCCGGCGCCGATTTCCAATCAGATCATCCAGCGAGACCGGCACGCCGAATATGTGACGACGCTGGCGCTGATCGCCGGATCGGTCGAAAAGTTTGCGACGGAGATCCGCCATCTGCAGCGCACGGAAGTGCGGGAGGTCGAGGAATTCTTCTCCGAAGGGCAGCAGGGCTCCTCCAGCATGCCCCACAAACGGAATCCCATCGGCTCGGAAAATCTCTGCGGCCTGGCCCGACTGATCCGTTCCAACAGCCTGGCCGCCCTGGAAAACATCGCGCTCTGGCACGAGCGGGACATCAGCCATTCCTCGGTTGAACGGATCGTGCTGCCCGACAGCACCATCCTGCTCGACTTCATGCTGGCCCGGCTGGACTCGATCCTCTCCACCCTGCGCGTCTATCCGGAGCGCATGAAAGCCAACCTCGAACTGACCGGCGGACTGGTCTTCTCCCAACAACTGCTGCTACGGATGATCGAGCAGGGGATGCGGCGGGACGAAGCCTACCAATTGGTGCAGTCGTTGGCCTCCAAAGCCTGGGAAGGCGGCCAAGCATTCCGCGCGCTGGTGCAGGGCGACGCCAGAATCCGGCGGCTGCTGAGCGCGCGGCAGATCACCGAATGTTTTTCCATCGATCCCTTCATCGCACACGTGGAGACGGTGTTCGCCCGTCTATTCCCATTGAAGCCCGCCACACGATTGAAATCCAGGTCGAAACGATGAAAGCGCGCATTACCGTCTCCTTCAAGGAGGGATTGCTCGATCCCCAGGGGCAGACGATCCAGCAATCGCTCACCAGCCTCGGCTTCAAGGGCGTGCAGCGCGTGCGGGCCGGCAAGTCATTCGAAGTCGAGCTAGAATCGATGCCGCGCGATGAAGCCGAGCGCCAGCTTTCCAAGATGTGCGACCAATTGCTCGTCAATCCCACCATCGAGCAATACCGAGTAGAAATAACGGCGGATTAGAAAAGAAAAAGCGGATTAAGGATTAGAGGGGGAAAAATCCGCCTTTTCTTCAAAGCAGCGCGTTTTTCAATCCTGTGCTATATTCAAAAGCATGGGCGTCTCCATTCTTTTGGTTGAGGATTCCCGCGCCACGCGCGCGCTCGTCGTCAGCACGCTCGAAGAATTGGGCCAGATCACGATCGTTGAGGCCGACAACGGCTTCGCGGCCCTCAAGGCGCTGCCGGCCTCACGCTTCGATCTCATCATCACCGATGTCAACCTGCCGGAAATCACCGGGTTGGAAATCGTCCGATTTGTCAAAGGCAATCCCCAGTACAAACACATTCCTGTCCTGATCATCTCCACCCAGCAGGCGGCCGCCGATATCCAGCGGGGCCTGAGCCTGGGAGCCTCGGCCTACCTGGGCAAGCCCTTCAAGCCGGAACAACTCAAAGCGACGGTGCAATCACTGCTGCCGCCGGCTCAGGGCGCGAGCGTCGCATGAGCCGTTCCCTGTCAGAGGAATTCGTCCCGGAAGCCGAAGAGCTGATCGAGCGGATGGAAGCTGATCTGCAGGAACTCGGCCGTGAGGGGCAGCCGCCCGAGCGGATCGCCGACCGGTTGAACGCGCTCTTTCGCGGCGCCCATTCGCTGAAGGGAATGGCCGGCATGACGGGCCTCACCGATATCTCCCACGTGAGTCATGAAATGGAAAATCTGATGGACCAACTGCGGATGGGCCGCTTGCAGCCTGACCCGCGCATTTTCGACCTGATTGGGGATGGGATCTCGCTCTTGCGCAAATTGATCGCCGTCGTCGCTGCCGCCAACGGCGGAAAAGGCGGCCCCGCATCGACAGCCGCCGATGCGGAAGCCGACGTCGCCGCCTATGTGGCCCGCGTTCAACAAATCGTGACCGCTCCTCCAGCCGCCGCCGGGACTGCGCTCGACGCGCTGGGGATTCCGCCCCATTTAACGGCGGCCCTGACGACCTATGAAGAGCATCGGTTGCGTGAAAACACCCGGATGGGACGGAGCATCTATGCCGTGCGCGTCCGGTTCACCTTTGACGAATTTGAGCGGCAGTTGGCCGCCGTCAGCGGCCGCCTTCAGGAAATCGGGGAACTGGTCACCACGGTGCCGCAGGTCCATTCCGGCGACTCGGAATCCGGCCCCCCGGACAATGCGCACATCGGATTTGAATTGCTCGTGGGCAGCACGCGCACCTTGACTGACGTCATCGCCCAGGCAGGCATGCCGGACGGGGAGACGGTGCGGCTCTGCGGCCCGTCATCCCCGGAGGCTGGGACGCGCGAGCAGACGGAACCGGCCGCCCCGGCAGGCGGGCCGGAAGCGCCGAGCGCCGACACCGTGACCTCGGTTCGAAGCCTCAGCGACACCGTTCGAGTCGAGATCGGCCATCTCGACCATCTGCTCAATGTCATGGGCGAACTGGTGTTGCAGAAGGCCGTCCTCTACCAGTTGGCCAAAGAGCTGCTGGAGCGCGAGGGCTCGGCGGGCATGGCCGGCGAGCTGATGAAGGCCGTGCAAACAATCGAGCATCGATTGGGCGAGTTGCAGGAAGGGCTGGTGGAGGCGCGCATGGTGCCGCTGGGACAGCTCTTCGACCGATTGACCCGGGCCGCCAGAAAGTTGTCCCGTGAACTCGGCAAGGCGGTCGATCTGCGCATGCAGGGGGATGAGACCCGCCTGGACAAGACGATGGTGGAGGCGATCGCCGACCCGCTGCTGCATTTGATTCGCAACGCGATGGACCATGGGATTGAGCGGGCCGAGGTGCGGGAAGCCGCCGGCAAGCCGGCCGCGGGGCAGATCGTCCTGCGCGCGAAACCGCAGGGGACCAGCGTGACCATTGAAGTGCAGGACGACGGCAAGGGGATCGATCTGGCCAGAGTACGGGAGACGGCAATTCGTCGCGGGCTGGCCGATCCGGGCAAAATCTACGATGACGCCGCATTGATCAATTTCCTGTTCCAGCCGGGCTTCAGCACCAGCGAGCAGGTCAGCGAAGTGTCGGGCCGCGGCGTCGGCCTGGATGTGGTGGCGAAAAATATCGCCGCGTTCAACGGCCTGGTCGACGTCAAATCCAAACCGGGCGCCGGGACGACCTTTACCATTACGCTGCCGATCACGCTGGTGATCGTGCGCGCCCTGTTGATCAAGGCCGGCCTGGAGACCTTCGCCATTCCGCTCAGCAGCGTCACGGAGACGTTGATGATCACCCCCTCAGACATTCAATCGGTGGAGGGCGCCGAGGTGATTGAACTCCGGAACCGCACCCTGCCGATTTTACGGCTGCGGGATCATTTTGCCTGCCCGCCGCCGTCACAACCGGGAGAGGAGTTTTACATCGTGGTGGTCGGCCTGGCCGAGAACCGCCTCGGGTTGCTGGCCGATGCCATCGAGGGGC
>CAZJRH010000227.1:0-9172 GCA_964548215.1 uncultured Nitrospirota bacterium | reverse complement strand
CCGGCGGCTTCGACAGATCGAGCTGGAAGAGCCGCCGGGTGGCTTCGATGTAGAGCGAACCGTTGGCCGAATCGGCCTCCTGCTTCAGCGCCGTGAACGGAGCATGCAGCAGTTTGTTCACCAGACTGTCGGCAAAACGCTCGATCGCTTCGATCTGTTCCGGCGAAAGCGTTTTCAGCCGGGCGGTCAGCCGTTCCATTTCGGCCTGCCGGATGGCCGCGGCCTTCTCGCGCAAGGCAACGATGGTGGGCACCACGTCGAGCGACTTCAGCCAGCGCACGGTCGCCTCCAATTCAGCGTCGATGATCGGCTCGGCCCGCTCCGCCTCCTTCGCCCGTTCGCGGCGGTTGGCTTCGACCACCAGGTGCAGATCGTCGATGTTGTAGAGAAACACGTTGTCGATTTCATTGATCCGCGGCTCGATGTTGCGGGGCACGGAGAGATCGATCAGGAAGATGGGCCGGTTCCGGCGGAGCTGGATGACCCGCTTCACGTCTTCATACTGCACCAGATAGTGCGTGGCGCCCGTCGAGCAGAGGACGATGTCGCTCAGCTCCATCTGCGGCACGACCTGGTCGAGGCCGAAGGCCTGCCCGTGGAATTCGCCCGCCAGCCGCGCCGCCCGTTCCTGATGGCGGGAGCAAATCACCACCCGCCGCGCGCCCAGCGCCACCAGGTGGCGGGCCGCCAGCTCGGCCATTTCACCGGCGCCGATCAGCAGGACCGACGTCTCTTCCAAGCGCCCGAAGATCTTCTTGGCCAATTGCACGCCGGCAAAGCTGACCGACACGGCGTTCTCGGCGATTTTGGTCTCGGTCCGCACCCGCTTGGCCACCGACAGCGCCCGGGAGACGATTTTGTTCAGCACCAGGCCGGTGGTCCGGTGGGCCATCGCCGTCTCGAAGGCGTCCTTGAGCTGGCCCAGAATCTGCGGCTCGCCCACGACCATCGAGTCGAGACTGGAGGCGACCCGGAATAGATGGCGGATCGCGTCGGCCGCCGCGTAATTGTAGAGATGGGGCGCCAATTCCTGCTCGGTCAGCGAGGGGTGGAGGCCGACCAGGAATTGCCGCACGCGCGCAAATCCTTCGTCCGTCTCCTGGACGACCGCGCAGACTTCCACCCGGTTGCAGGTCGAGAGAATCAGCCCCTCTTGCACACCGGGCAGCGCGCGCAACCGGGCCAGGGCGTCGCCGAGCTGCTTTTCGGCCACGGCCAGCCGCTCGCGCACCTCCACCGGGGTTTTGTGATCCAGGCCAACAAGAATAATATTCACCGGGATACCCCGCTGAACGCAAAGAGAAAAGTCACGCCGACGATGATGAAGCCGATGATCGCCAGCGAGGCCGCCCGCTTCGCCCGCCAGCCGAAATTCATCCGCCCGTGCAGAATCAGCAGATAGAAGAGCCAGGTCATCAGTGTCAGCGCCTGCTTGGGAGTCCAGCTCCAGATGACGCCCTTGATCTGGCCCGACCAGATGGCCCCCGAGAGCATGCCGATGGTCAGCAGGGGAAAGCCGATCAGAATTGCGCCACGATTCATCTCGTCCAGCAGCTCCAGCGACGGCAACTGCTCGTACATCGTATTCAACCGCTTCGTTTTCAGCATGCGGTTTTGGGCCAGATACATCAATCCAACAATGAACGCCACGGCAAAGGAGACAAACCCCAGCAGGGAAAAGACCGCGTGAATGCCGAACCAGGCGCTGGTGAACAAGGCCGGCGTTCGGCCGGCGCCGGCCGGCATGACGACGGAGGGCAGCAGCAACAGGAAGGAGAGCGGGAGGATGAACGAGCCGAGGACATGCAGCCGGTAGCGCAGCTCAAACACCAGCAGCGCCAGCGCCAGCGCCCAAGCCACAAAGGCCGTCCCCTGCTCCATGGTGGCGAGCGGCAGGGCGCCCGTGGTCATGGTCTGGCCGATCAGTAGCAGGGTGTGGCCGATCCATCCCAGGGCCGTAATCCAGACCGAGACCACCGACAGGGAGCGCCGTTGACTGACCAGATAAATTAAAAAAAAGAGCGTCGCCAGAAAATAGGCGGCAAGGACGCCTTTCGCCAACAGGGGTAACATCAAAGGAAGCACTCCATTGTATTGAATTTTCAATTATATGGAGCCTTTTTCCATCGTGTCAAGCAACACCCGCACCGGTTGTCTGGCCCGCCTGATCTCGCTCACACGATTTTACGCTGTAACTCATTAAATTATTAATGTTTTTTACTCATCAACATCGAAAATTTCCGTCAACAAAACCGTCAAATACAGCCCGGTTGCGTTGACAGGGTGGCTAAAACCGTGGTAGAAAATCTCATTGCAGCGGCTGTAATACGGGGCGTCGTGAATGCTGGTCCAAATGAAAGTCCGGGGGTTAATGTTCGACCCCTATAATAATGCCTACATTGTCATTCTTCGGGATGAGCAGAATGAGCAACTGTTGCCGATCTGGGTGGGGAAACCGGAGGCCAATGCCATCAGTTTCGCGCTGGAGGGGATTGCGACCCCCCGGCCCATGACGCATGATCTGATGAGAAATGTGCTGGAGACGTTGAATGCGAAGCTCATCAGCATCGTCTTAACGGATCTGCAGGAAAATACGTACTATGCCAAAATTCATCTTACGTACAAGGATTCGGAATACACGGTCGATTCGAGACCGAGCGACGCCATCGCGATCGCGCTACGCACGGAAGCGCCGATTTTTGCGCACGAAGAGGTCATCAAGAAGCACAGCGCTGAAGAGCTCGACCGCTGGCTGGAAAACCTCAAACCGGAAGATTTCGGAAAATACGATGCCTAACGGAACCGGCCTGCTGCCGGCGCCGGCCCCGTCGACGTCCCGATCGGCCCGTCCCGCGGCCCCGCTGCAGGTCTACCTGAACGAGAACGTTTTCATGGGCATGGTCCTCTCGTCCGTCGAGGTGTTCAAAAAGGAATGCTTCGGGCTGCTGCTGGGCCACCGGACGGAGGGCAAGGTGATCGTCGAGCACGCGCTACCCTATCAGAGCGTGCGTCGCGGCCATAACTGGGCCGAGCTGCGCAGCGACAAGTGGAGGACCTTCCAGGATCTCCTGCGGAGTTTTCCCCGGGTGGACATCCTGGGCGACTATCATTCCCACACCATGTACCGCGACATCCGGGCGAACGTCGCCCTGAGCAACGACGACATCACCTACATGGAGCCGCGCGAGCTGCAGATCGTCGTGGCCGTCAACCAGCGGGAACACCGCCGGGCCGCCGGCTGGTCGGTGAACGCCGACCGCACGATCTCCGGCTGGATCGACCGGTACCATTTCCGGATCGCGGCCTACTACTTCGACCTTGCGGCCGCCAACGGCAACGGCCACGGGCCGCGCAAGAGCCTGCGCCCCCGGCTGGCCGACATCGTCTGCCCCTTCGCGCTGGGCGCCCCGCGGTGAGCCGGCGGGCCGGAGCGGACATGGACACCCTGCTGAAAGTCGACGCCGTGCTGAGCGCGCCCAACAGCGATGCGCAGGTCGTCATCCTGAAATCGGAGGAGGCGCTCTTCCTGCCCATCTGGGTCGGCGCGCCGGAAGGCAACGCCATCAAGTTCGCCATGGAGGGGATCACACCGCCGCGGCCGTTGACCCACGATCTGTTCAAACAGATGCTGGGCCATCTGAACGCCAGGCTCGAGCGGATCGTCATCTCCGCGGTCAAGGGCAGCACCTACTTCGCCGAGCTCTGGCTGCACGTCGACGGCCGGCGGCTCAGAGTGGACAGCCGTCCCAGCGACGCGATCGCGCTGGCCTTGCGCGGCGAGGCGCCGATTTATGCGACCAAGGACGTGATGGAATCGCAGCGGCTCGAGCAACTCGACACGCTGCTGGAACAGTTCCGGCCCAAGGACGTGGGCCACTACGACGCGTAACCGTCGGGGTAGTGGGTCAGTTTCACATGGGCATGTTTCAAAAATAGGGACACGTCCCAATTATCCTCGTTTCTGCGCGTTAAGAACGATAATTGGGACGTGTCCCCATTTTTGCACCGCTGAAACCATGAAACTGACCCACTACCACCGTCGGCTTCCGCTTGACAATCCGTTTCTCCGTATGGCATAGTCCACCTCTTTGTCGGTGAATTCATGATAAAAACAACCCGCAGCGCCAATGCCCAGACCACCACGCGATCGTGGCACCTGATCGACGGCAACGGCCAGATTCTGGGCCGCCTGGCCTCGCAGATCGCCACCGTGCTGCGCGGCAAGCACAAGCCCATTTTTACGCCGCACTACGACACGGGCGATTACGTGGTGGTGATCAACGCGGAGAAAGTCCGCCTGACGGGTGATAAACTCGAGCAGAAAACGTACTATCGTCACAGCGAATACCGTGGCGGCCTCAAAGCCACGTCGGCGCGCCACATGATGGAGCGCAAACCGACGCGCATCCTCACTGCGGCCGTGCGCGGCATGCTGCCCAAGACCCCGCTCGGCAAGGCCATGCTGAAAAAACTGCACGTCTACGCCGGCCCGGAGCATCCGCATCAAGCCCAGGGGCCCGCGCCGCGCCCGCTGCGATGGGAGGCGCGCGTCTGATGGCTGCCGCTGTTCTGGCCGCAACCGGCAAACGGAAATGTGCGGTGGCCCGCGTGCGCCTGATCACGGGCGAGGCCAAAATCCTCGTCAACAACCGGCCGCTGCAGGAATATTTCCCCCGGGAACTGTGGGTGCGGACGGTGATGCAGCCCCTGGAAGCCGTCGACGCCAAATCGAAATTCACCGTCCTGGCTAACGTCTACGGCGGCGGACTGACGGGACAGGCCAGCGCCATCTCCCACGGCATCGCGAAGGCCCTGGTCACGGGCGACGAAACGCTGAGACCCAAGCTGCGCGCGCAGGGATTGCTGACGCGGGACTCACGGATCAAGGAGCGGAAAAAGTACGGACAGAAGGGGGCCCGACGGCGGTTCCAGTATTCGAAGCGGTAGCAGGTGACACTGGAATGCACGTCGGGGAAGGTCCAACAGACCTTCCCTTTTTTTATGATCGCGGAGAGCTGACGTGACGACACGAACGCACACACGCCATACGAGGCTTTCTTCGGCCATGCTGTCGAAGGGGCCGCTGCACGGCCTGCTGCCGTCGACGGCCCGGGTCGCCGTGATCGGCGCCAGCGGCTACGCCGGCGCCGAGCTGCTGCGGCTGCTGAGCCGCCATCCGCGGGTCCGGATCACCGCGGCGACCGCCAACACGTCGGCCGGCAAACCCGTGAGTGAGATTTATCCCCAATTGACCACGCTCGGGGGGCTGCGCTTTTCCACGCTGAACATCCGCCAGCTCGGCCGCCAGGCCGACGTCGTCTTCGTTGCGCTGCCGCCGGGAGAGTCGACCGAGCCCGTCGGCCGGCTGCTCGCGGGCAGCGCGTGCAAAGTGATCGACCTGGGAGCCGATTTCCGCCTGCGCGATCCCCGCCTCTATACCCAATGGTATCACTGGCGCCACCGCCGCCCGCAGCTGCTGGAGCGGAGCGTCTATGGCCTGCCGGAATTCAACCGCAGCCGGATCATCGAGGCGCGGCTGGTGGCCAATCCCGGCTGCTACCCCACGGCGGCGCTGCTGGGGCTGGGGCCGTTGATGCGGCAAGCGGTCATCGAGCGCAACGCGCCGATCATCATCGACGCCAAATCGGGCCTTTCCGGCGCGGGCCGCAGCGCCAATCCCGCGTTCCAACTGCCGGAGGCGCAGGAGAGCGTGGAGGCCTACCAGCTCGGCACCCATCGCCACACGCCCGAGATCGAGCAGGAACTGGGGCTGCTGGCCGGCCGTTCCTGCGCGATCACCTTCATTCCCCATTATGTGCCCATGAGCCGGGGGCTGCTGGCGACGATCTATGTCCGCTTGCAGCGCGCGACGACCGTGGCCCAACTGCACCGTATCTATGCGGCGGCCTACGCCGGCGCCCCGTTCATTCGCATCCGCGAGGGCGCGGCCAACCCGCGGCACGTGCGGGCGACCAACTATTGCGAGATCGGCCTGGCCGTCGTGGGGCGCACGCGCCACGCCGTGATCACCTCCGCCATCGATAATCTGGGCAAGGGCGCGGCGGGGCAGGCGATTCAGAATATGAACTTGATGATGGAGTGGCCGGAGACGCTGGGGATCGACCTTCCCGGCCTGATCGCCTAGGGCCGGCCTTCATGAAGATCCAGACCATCACGGGCGGGCTGACCGCTGTTGACGGCATTCAGGCCGCCGGGCTGTGGGCGGGTGTGAAAGCCGCCAAAATCCCCGACCTCGCCTTGATCGTCAGCGACCGTCCCGCCACGGCGGCCGGCCTCTTCACCCGAAACCTGTTCCAGGCGCCGCCCCTGCGCGTCACCCGCCGCCATTTGCGCGGCGGCCGTTTACAAGCGATCATCGTCAACAGCGGCAACGCCAACGCCTGCACGGGCCGGGGGGGCCTTGCCGCGGCCGAGGCGATGGCCCGCGAGACCGCCCGGAAGCTCGAACTGAACGTCAACCTGGTGGCAGTCGCCTCCACCGGTGTGATCGGCGTGCCGCTGCCGGTGAGACGCATTCTTCGCGCGCTACCCCGGCTGGTCGATCAATTGTCGCCCACGGGCAGCCGGCAGGCCGCGCGCGCGATCATGACCACCGATACCAAACCGAAGGAGGTGGCGCTCGAAGCCCGCATCGGCGGACGGCGCATCCGGATCGGCGGCATCGCCAAGGGGGGCGGCATGGTCCACCCCAATATGGCGACGATGCTGGCCTTTCTAACCACTGACGCCACGATCAGCGCGCCGCTGCTGCGCCGCGCGCTGGCGCAGGCGGCCGACGGATCATTTCATGCCATTACGATCGATGATATGAGCACCAACGATCTGGTGCTCTGCCTGGCCACGGGCGGCGCGCTTGGCCCGGCGCTGCGCCCGGGCAGCGCGGCCTACGGGCAATTCTGCCGGCTGCTGACCGAGGCCTGCCGCCGCTTGGCCCTGCAGATGATCGCGGACGCCGAGGGGGGCACAAAAATCGCGCAGATCACGGTGCGGGGCGCTGCCACGTCGAGCGACGCTCGCGTAATGGCCCTGGCCGTGGCCCGCTCGCCGCTGGTCAAAACCGCCTTGTACGGCCAGGACCCGAATTGGGGGCGCATCATGGCGGCGCTCGGCGCCTCAGGCGCGAATGTTCGGGAGGCCGGCGTCTCGATCGCCTTCGGACCGGCGACGATTGCGCGCAGGGGGCAGAGCGCCGGCCCCGCCGCCGAACGGCGCTCGGCCCGGGTGCTGCGCCAGCGCGAGATCCCAATCAACATCACGGTGGGCCGTGGCCGCGGGACCGCCACAATCTGGACGTCCGATTTGACCGACGCGTACGTGCGCATCAACGCCCACTACCGGACCTAGCACCGTGATTGAAAACGGGCGCGACCGTATGGTATCGTTCCCCACGGCTGTATCATTCCGCATGCTTGTGAAAAGTCGGCGTGGGTGGCCGGGCGTAGGCCCGGTTTGGCGCCAGCAGGACGCAGGCAGAGGCGAATAACCCGACTGGAGGAACGTTTATCATCATGGCACACCTGACCCTTCAAGAATTGCTGGAAGCCGGGGTTCATTTCGGCCATCAGGCCAAACGCTGGAACCCCAAGATGAAACGCTTCCTCTACGGGGAGCGTAACAAGGTCCATGTTATCGATCTGAAGCAAACGCTCACGCGGTTCGAGCAGGCCCGCCAGTTCGTCAAGCAAACGGTCATCGGGGGCGGCACGATCCTGTTCGTCGGCACCAAGCGGCAGGCCCAGCAGACCATCAGGGAAGAAGCCACCCGCTGCGGCATGTTTTTTGTGGTCGAGCGCTGGTTGGGCGGCATGCTGACCAACTTTCAGACCATCCGTCGAAGCGTCGACCGGCTCAACGCGCTGGAACGGGCGCGCACCGACGGCACGCATGACCGGCTGCCAAAAAAAGAGATCATCCAGCTGGAAAAAGAGCGGACCCGCTTGGACCGTTACCTGTGCGGCGTGCGCAGCATGACCGGCCTGCCGGGCGCGATCTACGTCGTGGACACGCGCAAGGAATATATCGCGGTGGCCGAAGCCAACCGTTTAGGCATTCCCGTCCTCAGCCTGGTCGACAGCAACTGCGATCCCGATCCGATCGACTATCCCATTCCCGGCAACGACGACGCCATCCGGGCGATCAAATTGCTCACCTCCCGGCTGGCCGATGCGGTGCTGGAGGGCAAGGAACTGGTCAGTCAGCGCCGCGAGCAGATCAAGCCGATCGCGGCTTCGTCCAATTCGCCCGTTGAGGCGCCCGCGCCCGTCGCGGCCGCCACCGTCGCCTCGTAACCGGCGGCCAGGTGATTGCATGAGCAGCGCGCAACTTGTCAAGCAGCTTCGCGAGCGCACGGGCGCCGGCATGCTGGATTGCCAGACCGCCCTGCGGGAGTCCAAGGACGATCTGGAGCAGGCGGCCCGCTATCTGCGGGAAAAAGGCATCAGCGCCGCGGCGAAGAAAGCGGGACGCGTCGCGCAGGACGGCCTGGTCGGCTCCTACATCCACATGGGCGGCAAGCTCGGCGTCCTCATCGAAGTGAATTGCGAAACCGACTTCGTCGCCAAAACCGACGATTTTCAGCAACTGGTCAGATCGCTGGCCATGCAGGTGGCCGCCGCCGCGCCGCCGCCGGAGTTCGTGCAACGGCAGCAGATTCCCCCGGCCCGCCTTGAGCAGGAAGCGGCCATCTTCCGGGCCCAGGTCAAGGACAAGCCCGCGCACCTGATCGAGCAGATCGTCAAGGGCCGCATCGACAAATTCTGCGCGGAGATTTGTCTGCTGGATCAAAAATACATCAAGGATCCCGACATCACCGTGAGCCAGCTGATCACCCAGGCCATCGCCAAACTGGGCGAGAACATCGCCGTCCGGCGATTCATCCGCTACCAGCTCGGCGAACAGAGCTGACCCGCCTCCCGACCATGCCGACTCCCTACCGCCGCGTCATGCTGAAGCTCAGCGGCGAAGTCCTCGCCGGGCCGGCCGGCCAGGGGCTGGACCCCGAGGTCATCCGCAGCATCGCCGGCGAAATCAAGGAAGTCGTCGATTCCGGCGTGGAAGTGGCCGTCGTCATCGGAGCCGGCAACATCTTCCGCGGCGCCACCGCCGCCGCCATGGGCATGGAACGGGCGACCGGCGATTACATGGGCATGCT
>CAZJRH010000226.1:0-1577 GCA_964548215.1 uncultured Nitrospirota bacterium | reverse complement strand
GCAAAGCCTTCCACCTCGGGCAGCTGCACCGGCACGGCTTTCCCGTGCCGGACGGCTTTTGCCTGACCACCGAGGCCTACCGGCAAGCCGCCGCATCACTTGGACCGGCGCCAACGGCCGACGCCGACGCGGACCAATGGGCCGGCTACCGGGATCGTTTCTTGGGCCTGGAACTACCGCAGCCCCTGGCCAGCGCCATCGCGGCCGACTATCGGCGGCTCGTCGAGCGGTCCGGCGGCCCGCTGCTGGTTGCCGTGCGCTCGTCCGGCTCGCTCGAAGACGGTGCCACACACAGTTTTGCCGGCCTCTACCGCACCGTGCTGCGCGTCGCCGATCTGCCGGGTGTGTACGATGCGATCAAGCAGTGTTGGGCCTCGCTGTGGAGCGAAGAGGCGCGCGCCTACCTCCAGCGAGTGGGCCGGCCACCGCAGGAACAGACCATGGCGGTGCTGATTCAGGAAATGATCGACGGGGTGGTCTCCGGCGTCCTCTATACCGCACATCCCCTGACCGGCAATCCATCGGAATTTTACATCAACATGGCAGCCGGCGAGTGCGATGCGATCGTCTCCGGCGAGATTTCGGCGCTGGGCGTGGCCGTGGATCGGGATGTGCCCGTGCTGCCCCCGATTCACGGGCAAGCCCCGTTGCTGACCGACGACCAGCTCAAGGCGCTCGTCATCCTGGCCGATCAGGTCGATCAGCGCTTCGGCCGGCCGCAAGACATCGAGTGGACGCTGCGGGGGAAGGAATGGCTGCTGCTGCAGACCAGGCCGATTACGGCGTTGCCCGTCTATTTTCCGGTCGGCGACCGGGCAAACGACACCCGCCCGTTGAAACTGGCCTTTATGGGATCGTTTTCCCCTTTTGGCTGGTCGCTGGAGGAGATCAAAAACAGGCTCTACTGCGCCGCCGTATCGACGCAATCCGGGCGGGGGATTTTCTATCACCAACAGATGGTCAACGGCTACCTGTATGATTCGAAAGAGGTCTCCGGCTTCTGGTGGTCCCCGCGGCCGCTCTACCGCGGCCTCCGTCAGCTCTGGCGCGCCAACTGGCTGGATCGGGATTTCTATTGCCGAGTGGCACATGGCTATCTGGAGACCATCGAACGGTGTGAGGAACACATCAATCGGGAAGCCGATTTGGAGGCGTTGTCGGCGCGGCTGCGCACCTTGATCAACGCCTACTTCACCTTTCAGACGGAATCGCTCCCCGCCGCCGGGTTATCGAACGTCTTTCCCCGGATGCTGAAACGCTTCTGCCTGATCTTCGGGGCCACCGATTCCCTCTTCGAAGCCATCAATCTGATCCAGGGCGTCGAGAACATGACGCTGCGCCGGGACCGGGCCTTCGCCCATCTGTGCCGTCAGCTTCGGCAGAACGGGCTGGCCGACCATGTCCTGTCGGCCTCGACCTTCGACGCGGCCGCCGATCGTCTGGAGCAGTCGGAGGCCGGGCGGCACTTTCTAGCCGAGCGGAATGCGTTTTATCAGGAGTTCGGCTATATTTGGAATGACGGCAATCCCAAGGATCCCGGCTGGCGGGATAATCCGGCGCTGGCGCTGGCGCTGCTG
>CAZJRH010000225.1:0-4603 GCA_964548215.1 uncultured Nitrospirota bacterium | reverse complement strand
GGCAGGATGGCGCCGGGATTATTGAATTCAGCGTAGAGGGCGAGCATCCCGATAGAAAAAAGGATGTAGGCGACGTTCGGGTCGGCCAGGACGTTGAGCAGCTTCAGCCGCCAGCTCAGGGGCGCGTCATTCAGCTCGGCGTCTTTGGTCGTCAGCGTTCGCTTGCCGGCTGCCGTTTCGACCTTGCGGCCGTTCACCGCCGCCAGGAGCGCGTTGATGTCATCGGCTACAACGTCGATCACCTTCAGCTTCAGCGCCTCCTGTTCGGTCGCATTGATGCTTTCGCGCACGGCCCGTTCGGCCCATGCCGCGTTGCGGCCGCGTTTTTCAGCGAGTGATTTGATATAGGCGGCCGCGTCGTTCTCCACCTTGGCTTTCATGGTGTCGTCCATCTCGCCGCCGCCCATGGCGACCGGATGGGCCGAGCCGATGTTGGTGCCGGGGGCCATCGCGGCCACGTGGGCCGCGACCGTGATGAAGACGCCGGCCGAGGCGGCGCGGCCGCCGGAGGGCGCCACGTAGACGATCACGGGCACGTCCGAGCCGTTGATGGCTTTAATAATGATGCGCATCGAGGTGTCCAGCCCGCCGGGCGTGTCGAGCTGAATGATGACCGCTTCGCGTTGGGCGTCGTTGGCCGCCTCGATGCCGTCGGCCAGATATTCCGCGGCCACCGGATTGATGACGCCGTCATAGACCAGCAGATCGACCACTTTTGATGATGGGGCGGCCGCTTGGGTGGCGCCGATGGCGGCCCCCAACCCCAGGAGACCCCACGCCAATATGGTCATGGCCCGCATGATGAATTTTTGCATCGGCGCCTTTCTCGACAAGAGGTGCATCTTAGCTCGTTTTCTGTCCGTATTGCAAATGGGTGCGGGCGAATAGCCCCGTCCGACAACGGCGCGGCAGCATCAAAAATAGGACAGATTTATTTTTGCCGGCGAACTGATAATACACGATGTTCCCATGGAAAAATAAATCTGTCCTATTTTTCGCAAAGGTTGAACGTAGCGTCACGGCATGATATACCACTATGTGCCGTTTGGCCTGCTCATACGCGGTTTGCTGCTCCTCCTGGTCTGTGCTGTGCTGCTGCCGGGCTGTTCCCGCGCGCCGGAACCGGAGTGGGTGGCCGGCTGGCAGAGCACGGAGCCGCTGATCGTCCCCCGCGCCAGCGCCGGTACGGTGGTCGTCAACGGCTATCTTTACGCGATCGGCGGCCTCCGGGGCGGCGGCGTGGAGCGGGGCTTTGTGAAAAGCGTGGAATTTGCCAAGATCCAACCCGACGGCTCGGTGAAAGATTGGCGGTTGACCAATTCGTTGCTGGTCCCGCGCGGATTTTTAAAGGCGGTCACCGCCGGCGACCATATTTATGTGCTGGGCGGCGAAACGTTCCGAAACGGCCTGGTCCTGCTCAATACGGTGGAACGGGCCCGCGTGCTGCCCACGGGCAGCCTCGGCCCCTGGGAGGCGGTCTCGCCGATGACCACCCCGCGCCGCTCACCCAGCGGCGTCGTCGCCAAAAACTACCTCTATGCCATCGGCGGCTACAACGGCCTCTTTTTGAAAAGCGTCGAACGGGCGACGATCCAGCCCGACGGCTCCCTGAGCGCCTGGACCACGCTGCCGGCCTTCTTGAACGACGACCGCTACATTCACGGCGCCGGCCACGTCGGCGATCAGATCTACATCGTCGGGGGCCACATCGAGGACCGGGGCGGCGGGAAGAACAGCGCGGAATGGACCCGCATCCAAGCCGACGGCAGCCTGTCGCCATGGCAATTGACCGAGACGACGAAGATCCCCCGCTTCCTCGCCTCGACCATCGCCGCCGGCCCGTTCGTCTTTACGCTGGGCGGCCATCACGACGGCTATCTAGCGAGCGTGGAACGGGCGAGTGTGCAACCGGACGGCTCACTCAGCGCGTGGGTGGAGACAACGCCGTTGAGTCACGCCAAGGAAGGCGCGGCCGTGTCCGTGGCCGAGCCGCTGGCCGAGCAACCCAGCACTGATCAGCAAGCAGCGGCGGCCAGTAACGGGGGCAAGCGCCGGCTCTATCTGATCGGCGGCTCGGCGAACGGCCACTATTTGCAAGACGTGGAGTGGACGGTCGTCAACGAACAGGGAGAACTGGGATACTGGACTACGCGCTCTTCTTCCGGCGGCTCTTCTTCGGAGCCGGCGGCTGGGCCACCGCTGACACGACCGACACTCGAAGAGGCGCACTCACCGCTGGGCTCAACCGAATCGTCACCGTAACCTCGCCGATCTGCTTGATCGGCGCCTTCAACTCGATCATCCGCTTGTCGATCGCCAGTCCGGCGTTGCCGAGCGCCTCGACGATATCCTTCGTCGTCACGGCCCCGAACAGCTTGTCGTCTTCGCCGACCTTCACCGGAACCGTCACGGTCATCGCCTGCAGCCGCTGCGCCACCTGTTCCGCCTCGGCCTGCACGTTGGCCCGATAGGCTTCGCTCCGCTGTTGCAGGACCTGCGCCGCATTCAGATTGGCCGTGGTGGCAAGCACCGCCTTTTTGCCGGGCAGCAGAAAATTGCGCGCATACCCGTCCGACACATCCACGATCGCGCCGCTTGGGCCGAGCGCTCGAACTTCCTCTTTCAGAATCACTTTCATGATCGCTCCACCGTAGATGTTGCTATTCGACGCTCGACATTCGTCATTCGACATTCACCAGGGGCTGTATCCTACAAATCCGAGCCCATCGTGTCAATCGGGCCCTGGGCTATTTAAACAACGTCATTAAATCCCAGTCGTAATACCAATCGGCGAAGATCAGAGCCCGCCCTTCACCATTGTCGTCCTGTTGGTGCTCCCAATAGTATTCAGCACCCACCCGCATGAAGCTCTTTTTCATGGCCACGCCCAGCGCCGGCCCCCACGCGTTGAAAAACCGGCCCTCATTGGACTGATACCGCCACCGCAGTGCGGTGTAGGTGTTGAACCGGTAGCCCTGCCGTTCGAACCAGTCAATGCCCTGTTCGAGATTGCCCAGCGTCTGGAACCGGTCATCATTGAAATTATGGATCACGGTCCCCCACGTCGAGCCGGTCAAGCCCTCGATCGCATGCGCGATCCCGCCGGCCGGCATCATCACCGCGAATACCACCGCCATCATCCATCGCCTCATCCCATCACCCCTTTCCGTTCATACAGTTCGACCGTCCGCTCTCCCCACGACATCCGCATCGGCCATTGCCGACGCAGTTGGTAATTGGCGCCCATCGCCTGCTTCAACCGTTCGTGCTGGGCCGCCTGCCCGTAATAGCCGTCGAGCACCACATAATCGGGACGTTGCGCTTCGACAAAGCGCACCGCGCCGGCCTCCCCGCCGGCCCCCTCAAAGTCGACCCAATAGGTCAGCACCACCCGCTCGGGGGGCAACCGCGCCTCCAGCGCGTAGCGAAACAGCGCGTCGGTGTCGGTCATCACCACCGTCCGCGGCCCGACGAGCGGCGCCAGCTCCGCCACCACCGGCGAGAGATCGGGGTATTGGCGCTCCAGCCACGCACGGTTGCGAAGCCCCCCCGCAAACATGAGGAGCAAGACGAGACCGATCACAATGCCCTGGGCGTTGATCCCCCGCTCAATGCGAAACGCCCGACAGATACTCCAGAGCCCAAAAGCCGCCGCGGGCGATAAAAACAGTAGTGACTGTACCACGTTCTTATTCAATCCCTGCACACTGCCCGTCGCCAGGTGGACCACCGGCACAATGGAGGCCAGGGCTATCAGCACCACCCAGACCCCCCTGGCGGGCTGACGATCGAGCCCGGCGGCCGGCGTGCGGGGCTCTTTCCCATCCGAGGCCATGGACGATCTTCCGGAGAGCCCAAGAGCGGCCGCGGCGAGCACGGCGGGCCAGATCAACCAGCGGATCAGCATCTCCGTAATTTCGATCCACTGAAATGTCGCCTGGCCTCTCGACGCCACATTGCGAAGCTGGGCCAACACATCGGGCAGAACCGGCCACAGCGCGCTCGACACATACCACCAACCCAGCACCGCCAGGGGCGCGACAAAACAGACCAGCCCCTGTCTCAGGCGCCATCGCCAGAGGACGATGGCCAGCGCGGGCAGCAGGTAGATGGCGGTCACATACTTGGCCAGACAGGCCGCGGCCAGGCTGAGCGCGCCTCCGAGTAGCCACCACCCCGCGACGGCCTGTGTGCGTCGCCGTTCAGCGGTCACCAGGCACATGACCGCCGCCGCCAGCCACGCCGTCGAGACGACGTCGTAGAGCGCCATGCGCGACACGTACAAAAACGGCGCCTGCGCCAACAGCAGCGCCCCACCGAGGAGGCCGCCCGCGGCGCCCATCACCTGCCAGCCGGTCGCCGCAACCATGATCAGCAAGAGCGCCCCAAATCCCACACTGACCATGCGGGCGCCGAACAACCCGCCCCAGCGGTCGCCCGCGGCCGCCATCATGGGCTGCATGATGACCGAGCCGGTGTGCTGCGCGCAGGCCCCGTCGCAGGGCGCGCGCTGCAACGCCGCGCGCCCGAGATAGATTGATAACGCTTCATCATGATGGAGGGCGTGATTCAGCAGGCGAGAAGGGACCGCTTGCACGACGAC
>CAZJRH010000224.1:0-5197 GCA_964548215.1 uncultured Nitrospirota bacterium | reverse complement strand
GTCTTGCCGCTGCCCGTGGGGCCGGTCACCAGCATCATGCC
The DNA here is from genome assembly GCA_964548215.1 of uncultured Nitrospirota bacterium. Classification (GTDB taxonomy): domain Bacteria; phylum Nitrospirota; class Nitrospiria; order JACQCE01; family JACQCE01; genus JBFMAJ01. Next base: position 5,156 of record CAZJRH010000224.1, on the reverse strand, counting down.
ATGGCTCAGCCGGATGAACTGGTTGATCCGTTCCAGATGGGCCGGCGTGAAACCGAGATCCCCCAGCCGCAGCAGAAGATGCTCCTTGTCCAAGAGCCGGAGGACCGCCCGCTCGCCGTTGGCGACCGGGATGATCGAGACGCGGATGTCGATTTCGCGATCGCCGATCCGGATGCCGATCCGGCCGTCCTGCGCCATGCGCCGCTCCGCGATGTCGAGGCCCGCCATGATTTTGATCCGGGAAATCAGCGCCGAATGAATCCGCTTGGGCGGCGTCAGCACGTTGTGCAGCATGCCGTCGACCCGATAGCGGACGACCAGCTCCCGTTCGTACGGCTCGACGTGGATGTCGCTGGCGCGTTCCTTGATCGCCCGGAAGATCAGCGAATTGAGCAAGCGGATGATCGGCGCATCGTCGGTGGCCGTGAGCAGGTCGGTCGTTTCCTCGATCGATTCCGCCAATTGGCTCAGATGCACGCTGTCGATGTCCTCGATGACCTCCTCGGCCGTCTCCTGCGCCTGCTCATGCATCGTCTGGAGCAGGTCGGTGATGGCCTCGGCGGGGGCGAGCACCGGCAGGACCGGCCGGCCGATCAGCAGCCGGACGTCGTCGAGCACGAGCAGATTGAGCGGATTGGAGATGGCCACCGGCACCCGGCCGTCTTCCTCGACGAGGGGCACCAGCTCGTAGCGCCTCGCGAACGACAGCGGGATCTTGGCCAGCAGGTCGTGATTGACCGCGGTCTTGGGCAGTTCCGTCCGATGGGGCAGGTCGAATTGCCGGGCCAGCGCCTGCAGAAACTGCTCGCGCGTGACGTACTTCAGTTTGACAAGAATTTCGCCGAGGGCGCCGCCCTGCTGGCGTTGCTGGGCCAGGGCCTCCTCGAGTTGGGCCGGCGTGAGGCCGGCAATCTCGCGGAGCAGCTCACCCAGCCGTTTCTGCAACACGACCGCCACGGCTACTGCAGGACGGTCCCGCTGTCCTCGGGGGTCAGAATGGGGGTGAACCGTTCGCGGCCCTCCGGGCGATGCTGATCCAGAAAGTCGCTGGTTTCCCGCTTTTTCCGCTCCCGGAGCGCGGCCAGCTCGGTCTGGTTGCGGACGATGTGAGGCGTGAGAAAGATCAGGAGGTTCGTCTTCTCATTGCGAACCGACTTGAATTTAAAGAGCCACCCCAGCAACGGAATGTCGCCCAGCAACGGGATTTTCCGCTGCCCGATGATCAGGTTGTCGCGGATCAGGCCTCCGATGACGATCGTCTGCTGGTCGTGCACGGTGACGGTGGTGGTCGCGGAGCGCTTGCGCGTGGTCGGCCCGACCGCCACATCGCCGACCTCCTGGCTCACCTCGTCGGCCACAGTGGAAATCTCCTGAAAGAGTTCCAGCCGCACCACGTCATCCTCAAGAATTTGCGGCGTCAGGCGCAGCGTAATGCCGACGTCCTTGCGCTCGATCTTCGTCAGCACGGTGCCGCCGGTCGTTTCGCTCTGGCCGGTCGGAAACGGGCGGTTCTCGCCGACGACGATCTCCGCCTCCTTGTTGTCGCTCGCGAGCAGTTGCGGCGTGGAGAGAATATTGACGCTGGAATCGCTCCGCAGCGCGCGTAAAGCCGCGCGCAGATTGATGGACTGCGGCGACAGCCCCGACGGCAGATTCACCAGGCCGAAGAGATCCTCGGGCGTCTGGTTGACGCCGCCGATGACCGCCAAATCGTACTTGGACGAACTGTAGCCGATCAGCGCGCCCAGGTCGGTCCCCAGCTCCTTCAGCCGGCCGAGCTCGACCTCCATGATGACCGCCTCCACGTAGACCTGCCCTCGCTTCCCGTCCAACCGTTTGATGATCTTCGTCAGGGTGTCGTAGTCGGTCTGCGAGGCGGTAATGATCAGGGAATTGGTCGGTTTGTCGGGCAGCACCTGCACCGGGCCGTCGAATCGATTGCCCGTCGCCGACGCCAGCCGCTGCGTCACCCCGCCGGCTGAAGGCCGCGCCGGCTGAAGGCCGCCGAGCACCTTGGCGACCTCCTCCGCGCTGGCGTTGGCCAGGGAATAGACGTACAGATTCCGCTCCGGCACCGCCTCGGCGACCGGCACGATCTGGATGATTTCGCCGCTGGGAATGGCCCGGTAGCCCTTCAATTCCAGCACTGATTCGAACACCTGGTAGGCTTTTTCCACCGAAATTTTTGCCGGCGAATAGATCGTGACCTTTCCCTTGACCTTCTCGTCGATGACAAAATTCTTCCCGATCAGTTCGCTGATGAATTTGACCACGATCGGCAGGTCCACGTTGACGAAATCGATCGTGACCCATTGGGCGTTCGGCGCGGTGCCCTCGGGCAGCGCCGCCGCGGCCGGCCGGCCGGCCCCGCACAACAGCAGGAGCGCCAGGAGGAGATTAACGGACTTCATACGCAAAGGTGACCGGCTGCGTGCGCCGCTGAAGATCCAGATTGATGTTCTCTTCATTCTGCAGTTGCATGAAGGCCCGGAGCATGGTCTGCGGGTCCGCGATCTCCACGCCGTTGATGCGCTTCAGGATGTCGCCTTCCTGCAACCCGATGTCGGAGAAGAAACTGCCCTGCTTGATGCTGAGCACCCGCCAGCCGTCCGCCTTCCCGCCGGACGTATTGGGAATCAGGCGGGCCTGGGTCATCAGTTGCGGGAGGTTGGCCAGGGCGGCCTCGACTTTCCGTCGATCGATCAGCCAGCGATTGGCGGTCACTTCGCGCACGCCGCCGGCCGAGGGCGCCGAGACTGCGGCCGCCGCGGGCACATCTCCCTCCACCGCCAGCCGGTGCGTCGACGAACCCACCCGGATGAGGACTTCATAGCGGCCGATCTCGACCAACTCGGCCCCGCCCGGCAGCAGGTCGTTGATCCGATAGAGAACCTGGGTCTTGCTGCTTTTCTCCTCCAGCACCGCAAATCCGAAGGTGCCCGAACCCATCACCGTGCCGACCAGCCGATGGGTCGATTCAACGGCGACGGGCGCTTGCGTCGGCGACGGCGTGGCGCCATAGCCCCGCTGGTCGGGATGGAACAGGTTGCCACGCAGAATGGCGTCGATATTTGCCGACGTTGGCAGCGGCGCTTGCTCGCCGACCGGCCGCTGCTGCTGCGCCGGCATGGAGGCTTCCAGTGACGCGCCCATCAACAGCGCGACCAGGTCGGCCACCAGATAAGCGGAGGCCACCAGCACGAAACCCGCGATGAGATGTTGTCGCCAATGCCACCAGATCATAAGAGAGGAGTCCAGGAACGGAATTCGCCGCATTTAACAGCCCCTTCATTAAACCTCGGACCCCTCGGAATGTCAAGTTAATTGCCTCGCCGAAAGGAAGCTGGTTCCGACGGGTGAGGGGTGATAGAAAACGGGCGCGAAACGGACGGTGGGAGCGTCAGCCCGCGGGGGGGCTCGACGGGAGCTCCCGGTGGCCGACGGGGAGCAGCGGGGACGGATCAGGCTGGGACAAACGGGGAAACTCGGCAGGCGCGAGCAATTGTGAAATCAGCAATTCCAGCATCGGCGCGGCGAGGGGAACTGAAAGCCCCCGTTGACCGGCCCATCGCTGCAGCGCCTGTTCGGTCTCGGGCCCCAATAACCCGTCGATCGTTCCCCGATAGAGCTGCCGTTCGCGCAGGCGGCGCTGCATCCAGCCGATGACCGGATCGGGGCCGTTGATCGGCCCGGGCCAGCGCCAGCCGTTCAGGGGGCGCCAATAGAGCCGGACGTCGTCGGCCAATTCCCGCGCGACCTCCTGCACGGGCCGGCGCACCAGGCCGGCGCGCGGATCGAGCAGCGTCACCTCGTTCCCCGTCACGCGGCTGAAGACGACGGGAGAGGGCGGCGCCCCGTCGACGATTCGGTAGACGATGGCGGGATAGTCCAGTCTCACCAGCTCGTCCACGGACAGCGGCGCGTGCAGCAGTTCAAGCCGGTGATCGCGGGCCACCGCAACGGAATCGGCCAGGGCCGGATCGATGGGATTGGACGGGGGCCATTGCGTCATCACGTCCCATTGGCGCAGCAACATGAAGATGGCCGCCTGCTCGGCCTGCTCGGGCGTCTCGGCCCGAATCACGCCGTCCGTATCCAGATACCATCCGGCCGGGTCGCTTGCCTCCCCCGACGGTCCCCCGTCCCGCGTCGCGTCCTTCGGCGACTCCGGCCGAGACGGCGCCGGCAACCGCAGAGCGGCATGATCGGTCCGCAACGCCAGAAACTCGTCCCGCGTCGAACGCGGCTCCGGTTCGGACACCGGCGCTTCAACCAGCTCCATCGGCAGCAACGGCACGCGCACGAGAGGCAGCGGATCGGGCAGGCCCGGCGGCGCCGCGGATGTTGGCGGCGGCACAACCGTTGGCGACACAACTGTTTCGGATTGATCGACAAGCCGGTCGGGCGCCGGTTCCGGCGCAGGAGCGGACACGGTGTCGGGCACAGGATCGGGCGCGACATCGGGCGCCAGCTCGGGCGCAGGGATGGGCATGGGGGCCGAGAGCAACGGTGATTCGCGCGCCAGCAGGGCGGTGGGGAATCGCTCCTCGATCGAGCCGGCCCGCCACCAGACCACAAACAGTCCGATCAGCAGCGAACCGAGACCGAGCAGGGCCAGCCGCAGCGCGGCGTCGGGCCGGGTTGTTCTTCGCAGCTCCGGTCGCGGCGTTGGCTCGTCGTGCGTGAGATGGGGCGGCGGCGGCTCCGTCACTGACAACATGGGCGTCAATTCTCCGACCGCCTGGCCCATCAGATAACCGGAAATGCGTCGCGTGCCCCGCACGTAGGCGGCCAACAGCGCCCGGTCGCAGAGCGCATTGACCAGCCGCGGAATGCCCTGCGAGTACCGGCAGACCAGCTCGGTCGCCGCCGGCTCGAAATGCACGGCCTCCCGTCCGCCGGCGCGCCACAAACGGTACTGGATATAGTCGGCGACCTCCTGCGGGCTCAACGGCTCCAGCTCCGCGCGCAACGTGATGCGTTGATTGAGCTGCCGAAGCTGGGGCAGCGCCAGTTTGTCCTTCAATTCCGGCTGGCCGATCAGCAGAATCTGCAGCAATTTGGCCCGGGGTGTCTCCAGATTCGACAGCAGCCGGATCTCTTCCAGACATTCGATCGGCAGCGTCTGCGCCTCATCGACCACCAGCATCGCGTTG
>CAZJRH010000223.1:0-1760 GCA_964548215.1 uncultured Nitrospirota bacterium | reverse complement strand
CCGCCCGTCACTGCGCCGCCTTCATACGCCGCCGCCGGACCGGCCAGCAGACCGGCCAACCCCATTGCCACCGCTCCCATCGTCATCCATGCTCGGCTCTTCATTGTGACCTCCCTCATCATGACGTTATGATCGCCCTCGCCGCCGCAGCCGCTGAATCACCCACCACTGCAGGCCGGCGGCCACCGCCACCCCGATGACCGGATAGATATACACTGTGGTCGGCGTCGGCGGTTCCATCAAAAAGTAGTACCAGTGTGACATCGCCATCTTGGCGCCCGTCTCGCCGCTCGATCCGTCCCAAGCAAAAAAAGCCACGGGGATGAAGCGTCCCGCTTCGAATTGAATGTCGCCGGCGTCATTCGTCGCCAACGGCCGCTTGAGCACCACCCGATACTGCCCGTGCGCAAACTCTCCGGAGGCCTTGGTTTGTTGGCTGTCCGCCGGCTGGGCCTTCACCGCGGCGACGCCGTGGCCGTTCTGCTCCACGGCCGCGCCCGCCGGGCCGCCCGCCGTCGACCAGCGCAACAACTGCACCCCAAGTTCCGCATCCCCCATGAGAAAGAATGGCCGCTTGGCACCCGTCGGCATTTCAATTGGGAACTGCACCGCCACGGCATCTTCCAGCCCGCCGCTTGCGTCGGGCCGGCTGTGGGTCGGATCATCCCAGACCAGCCGCAGCGCGAGCTCGCTGTCGTTGTAGACGGCCTGCACCTGAATCAGGTCCGCGCTGGGCGTGAACTGCCGCGGGTCTTCAATCACCTGCCCGACGAGCGAATAGTCGAACGACTCATAGTCGCTCCAGAATTCGTCATTCGGCGCGTCGGGAATCGCCCCTTCCACGCGATGCGCTTTGAACACCACCTTCAACGGCGGATGATTGCCACTGGGATCGGACGAGCCGAGCCCGATCCATGACAGAATCGTCCCCAACAAAGAACGCTCCTCCACAGGCCAGAGCGACATGACGTAATTGACCAGGTGCCATGTTTTTTCGTTGTCGAGGCTGTCGGTGAACGACGGCATCGGCGTGCCCGCCACGCCGGCATGCAGCCGCCGATAGAGCTCCTCCGGCGCATGGCCGCCGCGGAAATTCCACGGTTTGGTCAAATTGGCCGGCCGGATGGCAAAACCCCAATCGTCGGTCAGCTCCGGCGCCGAGGGGCCGTCGCCCCGCCCTTCGTCGCCGTGGCATTTGAAGCATTCAATCGAGCGGAACAGCTCCTTGCCTTTTTCGACGCTGTCGGCATTCGAGGAGACCCGCGAGCCGACCGTCAGCGGTTGCGGCGGCGCCGTGGCCCGGGCAAATCGGCGGGAGAAGGTTTTGATGTAGTGCACAAGCTGGGTCCGCTCCTGCTCGCTCAGCGTCCCCTCCCAAGCCGGCATGCTGGTGCCCGGCATCCCCTTGCTGATGATGTGAAAAAGATCTTCATCCGACGGCAGCGTTCCCACGGTGGAGCGTATCTTAAACAATCCGTTCTTGAAATTTCTCGGCCGCGGCTGCACGAATTCCGCCGCCGGCCCTTCCCCGTCCCCTTCTTCGCCGTGGCAGTTCATGCACCATTTTTGATAGACCGTCTTGCCCGCCTCGATCTCCTGCTCGCTCACCGCCGCCGGCTTGACCACCTCTGGCTGCCCGGTCGCGGGTGCTTCCGCCTCCTGCCCAAATACTGCGACAGGGAGCCAGAACACCATCGACAGGCACATTACGCCCCAGATGCGTCTTATGTTCTGTCCTTTACCCTTCACCCCTTACCCCT
>CAZJRH010000222.1:0-6047 GCA_964548215.1 uncultured Nitrospirota bacterium | reverse complement strand
CGCTTCACATTCGCACCTGACGCCGAGAGACCCCAGCGTTACGAGGGTGAGCGGCCGACCAAGCCGTTCAAGGACTAGCGATGGAACTTTTTCGCTGTGCCGGGCTGATCTTACTGTCCTTCTTGGTGTTTTATGAGAAGTGCGATGTGACTGGTTCGCGTTTGCATATTTGTCCGGGGTGTTGGATTCCTCGCTTTCTGACTGCAATTTTTTCGGCTTTCATTCTGGCTCTTTGAGAAGATGGCGATCTTAGGACCCATCACGTCGGAACGCCGTAAGCGAAGCTTCGGCGTCATCGACCTCGAATGGGTGCCGGCTAGGCGCTTGCCTATGCCAGAGCATACCGAGGTGAGCGTAGACGGCGTTCGACCGTTTCGAATTCCCCTCCCCGTCGCTGACCGAATCTCGGAACCGCTGAAGGTTCGCCTCGCTTCTTTGTATGACGTCAGGAAGGACGTCGATGAGTACGGCGACGAGGTCATCACCGACGAGAAGTTCGAATGTTTCGAGACGGTGAGGGAGCTGATTGACTCGCTCCTTGTGCGAGAGAACCGAGGGAGATGGTTCTACGCTCACGCTGGCGGACTTGCCGACATGGAGTTTGTTCTCGACGAGCTACTGCGCGAAATCAAGGTGGCAATGCCTTCGAAGAAGACGAAGATTTCCATCGCCTCGGAAGAGGACAAACAAAAGGGAGTCACCAAGCACGAGGAGTACGCCAAGGGGAACTGGAAGATACGGGCGTCTTTTTCAGGTAGCTCTGCGATCATAATCCACGTTTCCAGGGGCAAGAACGCCTGGCACTTCATCGACAGTTATTGGCTCCTTCGAGACAAGCTGTCGAAGATTGGAGAGTCGATTGGGATCAAAAAAGGCGACACGCCCGAGGCCGTCGCTTATCTGAAGTCGTGCTTCGGTAAGCCTGATCTGGAGGCCCTGACCAAGGTGGAGCTGGAGGCGTTCTACCGAGACGCTCCTCTACCAGTTTTGATTTCGTACAACCGGGCGGACTGTGAGATCTTATGGAAGGCCATCGCCGCTTTCGAGACGGAGATGTGGGAACTCGGCGGTCAGCTTCAGATGACCATTGCATCGACGGGGATGCAGCTCTTCCGTCGGGCATACCTAAAGACGGACATCTACACGTCTGAACGGTTAAATAAGATCGCAGAAGAGACCTACTTCGCCAGTCGGGTCGAGGTTCTCTCGCGCAACTGCGAAGACTTTTTCATCTACGACATCAACTCGTCGTTCCCCTACTCGATGACGTTTCCGCAGCCTGGTGGTCTCATGGAGGTGAGGCCAACTCTGCCCGATAACGATTCGGAGGAGTGTATCTACCTGGCCGACGTGACGATTGAGGTCCCGGACATGCAGTTGCCTCCGGTTCCGTATCGAGTCGACGGTCGTGTATTTTTCCCAATCGGGAAATGGCGTTCGTGGCTCACCTCCACGGACATTCGACTGGCCATGAAAGTCGGTTGCAAAGTCCACAAGGTTCACGAGGTCTACGTCTTCGAACCGTTCTACGATCTGAAGGGCTATGCAACGGACATTTATGCAAAGAGGGCCGCGGCCGACACTGACTTCCGCAAACTGGTCCTGAAGTATTTGCTCAACTGCCTCTACGGCAAGTACGCCGAGTCGCCGTGGAAGCAAGAGATGCTGATCAATCCAAGGGAGATCGACAGGTTGAAAATGCAACTCCTCCAGCCTGGCGTCTGGCTTCAAGAGAAAGAAGTCTCCATCGTCCACCGACACGTTCCGATCTCAACTCACATCACTGCCATTGCCAGGCGAACATTGTATGAGTACGGGAAAATGTGTTTCGACCAGGGGGTGGGCTTCTATTACTGCGATACTGACAGCCTTGCGACGAAGGCCGACCTGCCGGCAGATCCAAAAAAACTCGGTGCCCTAAAGCTGGAAAAGAAGATGGGCTGGGGCGAGTTCTTGGCTCCTAAGATCTACCGCGGAGAGGGCTTCGAACTCGGCAAGAATGGCCAGTGGTCGGACAAGCCATATCGCATGACCAAGGCGAAAGGGTTTTCGCTCGGTGGAAAAGAAGAGGCGTGGGAGAGGTTCGAACAGATTGCCTCGGGCGACAGAATTGGCATTCAACGCATGACGAGGATGCGTGAGTTGTACCGGATGGACAAGACAGCTCCCATGGACATCCTTGTCATCAAAGCTCTGACCTTCGAGATGTTGTCGAAGAGATTTCACTATCCGGACGGCGAGACGCGACCGTGGTCGATTACAGAGTTGATGTCCGGCGACGTCTATCCCAAGGGCTTCGATTTCGAACCGGAGATCAGAGACCGTCTCGATACGACGACCAAGGCCATGTTAGGAGTTGTCGTGTGATGATTTTTCCTCTCAGGAAGACGCGGGCGCAGAGCAGCGGCAACAGGACGTTGCCCGAGATGCTCGCGGCCTATGAGAGAGTGCTCATCATCCAAGCCTTGTCGAAGGGGTCGAGGACGAAGGCGGCTGAGATCTTAGGAATCAGTCGCGTCTACCTGTGGAAGCGAATGCGCCGACTGGAGATAGATGCGGCTCTATTTCCTAGGGCTCGCACCGGCCGTAAAAAAGGTGTTAACGCGCCGCAGAAAGAGAAAAGTAAACTTGTTACTTGACACCTTGTTCTCTCTGCCTCAAGATTGTCTCTTCCCCGACGCGACTTCGAAAGAAGACGTGACAATCCCAAGGAGACGACGATGAAGATCAAGATCAACAAGAAGCCATCAGGACTCACCGCCCTTCCGACCGCCGAGGTGGCGGTAGGGGCTGGCGTGACCCCCATGGGAGCGTCGCAGGTTACTGCGTTCGTCAAAGTAGTTGATGCGTTTGGAGTGTCGTCGGTGGTTGCGGTGCTTCAACTATCGGCGGCCGAGGCTCGCGCGCTGGCGAATCGCTTGAATGTCCAAGCCCTCGACGCCGACATGTTGGCCGCGAACGAAGCATTACCGCGCGTGTGCGCGGCCACGGAGAGGTAGGGACCAATGGATCGCAATCAAGCCGAAGCACGCCTTGCCAAGCTCGCCCCCGAAATCGCGGATGCCCTGGGCTGGCAGATTGTCCCGAAAGACGACTACCCTCATAGCGTCGAGATGGAGGCCCCCGAGGGCTTCCGCGTCTTCTTCCACGCCGGTTACGACGCGGGTTACGACAAGTTGTCGATAGGAGGCGCCTGGCCCCGCGACTCAAAAGGTCAGCAGGTCATGCCGGCGTACAACTCCAAGATGCCGCGCATCCGCGTGTCGCTTACGAGGAACGTCGAGGCGATTGTGAGCGAGGTGAGGCGGCGTTTCTTGCCCGACTACATCCCTCTCTGGGAACAGGCCATGGAGCGCCTCAAGTCACAGGACGAGTACGAGGACGCGACGATGACGCACGCCTTGAAGTTGGCCAAAATCGTTGGTGTTCCGAAGAACGAAATTCGAGATGGGAAGTTCTCGCTCTATCGCTCTTCGAAATTCCCCGAGAGCTTGAGCGACGTTACTGTCTCCGGCGAAGGCGTGAGGCTGGACCTCCGTTGCACTCTCGAAGAGGCGCAGCAGATCTTAGAAATGCTCGTGGAACTTTCCTGAACAAAGGGCCTGTGCAATGAAGGACATCTACGTCACCGTTCGCTTTCACCTCTGCGCCAGCGGGCTGGAGCAACTTCCCGATTTCTCGGCGAATCTGGAAAGCGCACTTGGCGAGTACGATGACGGTCGTCGTCGTTTCTCGGTTGAGTTGATCCTAGATGGGATCGAAAAACTGGTGGAGGGTCAAATTCGCCGCTCTGTCTCGGATGAGATGCGGGCTTTGTACGGTAAGGAAACGGTACCGTCTGATTCGGGCGGTTCCACATCACGCGCTGTTTTGGAAACCGAGAGAGAGTGCCTCGCTCTCAGGCTCAGGGCTAACTACGAACCGTCTCTTTTGGGAGTGTTTATTGACGACTCCGGCGAGACGAAGGTTCTTTGCCAGTCAGACGTAAGCCCCGACGGGACGTTGGGAATATTGCGTCACGGACCACTTACGCCTAAGGGAGGTTGATGTGAGATGGGATTAAGCGAAGAGACTCCTCGAATCTGCGACACCTGTCCCTGGCGCGTGGCCAACCACGGCAAGCCTCACAAGGCCGGGTGGTACAAGCTCTCGAACTTGAAGCGGCTGTGGAGTGGACTGAGGACGGGTCGAGCCCCAGGTATGATCTGCCACTCCACTGACCCGGCGAACGTCGAGTATGGGGGTGAAGCGAAGATCAAACCAGGGATTGAAAACGAATGTGCCGGAGCCCTGTTCCTGCTCATTCAAAACGCGAATGCGTTTTCCGCGGGATTGCCTCAACCGATTCAACCTCCGTTGACCAAGCGATGCATGCGAAGCCTGCTCGAACGACATCTGTTCGGTGGAGGTCTGTCGGTCGAGCCTCCTCGTTCGCCAGATGACGTCGGCGTTCCATGGAAGCGATGAGGAAAGAAGTGCTTCCTTCATACATAGAGATCTACACGGTCGATGAAAGTGGAGGGCCGGTACGAAGTAAGCGAAAATGGTCCTCGAAACGAAAACTTCCAGATTGTTCAGCGTGTACGGTGCCTCATACCAAAGATCGACGTTTTTACGTCGTCGATATGATTGGCATTGCTGGAAGTCCCTCGTTCGGATGGCACATCGATGGGCGTCCTGCGGATGACGGTCCATGCGCGGACGACTGGTTGTTTAAGAAGTGGATATCGATCAGTCCGTTTTCTCAGCGCGACTTTAATGAGGAGATGGTCAAGATTTTTTATGAGCTTGTTTCTCGCGACGGCATTGCCTCTCGCAACGAAAAAGAATTCACGGGCTTCTTTCGAGGTCTTACCTTTTTGCGATGAACAAGCTTCTTGAACGAGCGCCTGGAGTCGTAGCTCTTCGAGGTCATCTTGAGCTGTGCTCGCGCTGCAAGTCGATTTTGCCGTCGGTGAGAAAATGGAGAGGGGTTGAGCTTCGAGCGGGTTTCGCAGGCTCATGGAAGTTGTGCGGAGCCGGCTGGCTGCTCTTCGTCGCCGCGCGACGGGCGCGTGCCAAAAGACAGAAATCAAGGGTCATATGATCGATATACGCAAGCGAATCGAAGAGGTGAGTCAAGCGGTTTTCATGGGAGCGAATTTGCGCAAACACTTCTATCTCATGGTGGAAATCAAGGGCTGGGACTTCGCAGTCTCGGACCCTCAGGGTCGCAAGTTCCTCACCGATGCCCTGACGGCTCTCGACGAGGCTCGCACTCTGATCTTAGGCGACGAAGATTGAGCCTGACGTGACACTTGCGTTCGATACGTGCTCTCTCTGCAACGGATTCGGCTGGATGGATACGTGGCCTGGTGTCCAGATGGTCGGCACTTATCTTCCCTCGGGACAAAAGCCGCAAGGCAGGGCCTTGCCTCCGGCAGCCTGTGAGACCTGCGGGGGGTCTGGGATCTCCCCCTGCCCTCTTGCAGACACCCGTGTCCCCATGCCTTCGCTGTTCGAGTAGAGAACGGAGTCTTTCGTGGCCTACGGAAGCTTGAATCAGAATCAGATGTCGGTCTTGCGCGGCTTCGTCAGTGGGAAGCGAGTGCATGACCTCGGCGCGGGCGACCTGTACCTCGCGAGTGTTTTGGTGGAACTGGGAGCCTCGAATGTCGTTTCAGTCGATCGCAAAACACCTCGGTTGAAACGCTTTCCTGACAAGGTGAATTTTCGGCAGTGTGAGTTTTCCAATTTCAAGGATTCGATCTCAGTAGCCTTTCTTTCGTGGCCATCTGCGGTGGAGAGCCCCGGCCTCCTGGAGCTTTTGGACGAAGCTGAGATCGTAATTTATCTCGGCAAAAACACGGATGGAACCATCTGTGGGTTTCCTAAGATGTTCGAAAATCTGAGATGTCGGACGGTGGTCGGTTACATGCCCGAACGGGCGAACACCTTGATTGTGTATGGCCCTCTCTCGGAATCTTCTCGGCCCAGTTTGCCCGAGGAGTACGCGGGGGTCTTTCAAAACCTGGAGCGTCCCTTTGGATACGACGAGTTGATGAAGG
>CAZJRH010000221.1:0-2207 GCA_964548215.1 uncultured Nitrospirota bacterium | reverse complement strand
TGATTCGAAAAACGGAATCGTCATCGGGGGCGCCGCCCCGTCAATTCTTGACGCTCCAGTGGCCGGGCGGACGGGTGGACTCGGTGACGCCGGCCATCGGGCCGCACAACGCCTGCAATGCCGCCGCCGCGGCAGCCGCCGCGCTGCAGGTCGGCGCGGGCGCCGAGGAGATCGCGGCCGGGCTCGAAGCCGTGGAGTTGCCGGCAATGCGATCGGAATGGAAAACGCTGCCGGGCGGGGCGCGGCTGCTGCTGGATGCCTACAATGCCAATCCCACGTCGGTGCGTCGCGCGCTGGAGACCGCCGCGCAACTGGCCGGCCGGGGGCGCGTGACGGCCTTTCTGGGCGACATGCTCGAGCTGGGCCCCCAGGCCCGGCAGTGGCATGAGGAGATCGGGGCGGCGGCCGCGACACTGGGCGTGTCCCGCCTGGTGACCGTCGGCCCGCTGGCGGCGGCCGTTGCCGATGGCGCGACGGCGGCCGGTCTTGGCGCCGGATCGATCCACCGATGCGACACGGTGGACGAGGCTCGCGCGCTGCTGCGCCAATGGTTGGGCGGCTTGGGCCCGGACGATGTGGTGCTGGTCAAAGGCTCGCGGAGCGTGCGCATGGAACGAGTCGTCGACGGCGTCATGGAGATTGCGCCCTAATGCTCTATCATTTGCTCTATCCGTTCCATACGGAATTCGCTGTCCTGAACGTCTTTCGTTACATCACGTTTCGGACCATCTATGCCGTGCTGACGGCGCTGGCGATCAGTTTTCTCTTCGGGCCGGCCCTCATCCGGCTTTTACAGCGCTACCAGATCGGCCAGCAGATCCGGGAGGAGGGGCCCAAGAGCCACCAGCGCAAGGCGGGCACGCCGACCATGGGCGGTATCATCATCGTCCTGTCGCTGCTGATGGGAACGTTGCTCTGGGCCGACTTGAGAAACGGGTACGTCTGGTTGGCGATGTTGGTAGTGGTCGGTTTTGGCGCGGTCGGTTTTCTGGACGATTACCTGAAATCGGTGCGGCGCAAATCCGAGGGCTTGGCCCCGCGGTTCAAGTTCGGTCTGCAGGTGATGGTGGGGAGCCTGTTCGCGCTGCTGCTGACCTGGCTGACGCGTTATCCAACGACGTTGAACCTGCCCTTCTTCAAAACGGTGCAGCCCGATCTCGGGTGGTGGTATCTGCTGTTTATCGTGCTGGTGGTGGTGGGCGCCTCCAACGCGGTCAATCTGACCGACGGTTTGGACGGACTGGCCATCGGCCCGCTGGCGGTCGCCACGGTCGCTTTTACGATCGTCGCCTACATGGTGGGCAACAAAAAAATTGCCGACTATCTGCTGATTCCCTACATCGAGGGTGCGGGCGAGCTGGCCGTCTTCTGCGGGGCGATGCTGGGCGCCTGCATCGGATTTCTCTGGTACAACACCTACCCGGCGTCGGTCTTCATGGGCGACGTGGGGTCGTTGCCCCTGGGCGGGGCGCTCGGCGCGGTGGCCGTGATGACCAAACAGGAGTTTCTGCTGGTGCTGGTCGGCGGAATTTTCGTGGCTGAGGCGTTGTCGGTGATTTTTCAGGTGGCCTCCTATAAATCGCGGGGCAAACGGATTTTTCTGATGGCGCCGGTGCACCATCATTTCGAACTGAAGGGGTGGGCGGAACCGCAGATCGTGGTGCGTTTCTGGATCATCGCGGTTGTGCTGGCGTTGTTGAGCTTGAGCACCTTGAAATTACGGTAACGGACGGTGGGGCGGGAACGAATGGCGATGCGAGCGACACGGGGACGGTTCCGGATCGATGAAATGATGGCCGGCGGCGAGCATCCGGCCGAGCGCGCCCGCGCGGTGCCCAAGCGGGCGCTGATCGTGGGCGCCGGCCGCAGCGGCTTGGCCGCGGCCAAGGCGCTGGTGGCGATGGGCGCCGCCGTGCGGCTGACGGATGCCAAGGACGAAACGGCGCTTGGGCCGGAAGTGGCCGAATTGCGCGCACTGGGCGTGGAGCTGGCGCTGGGTTCGCACGCCGGAGAACTGCTGGAGGACGTCGATCTGGTCATCGTCAGCCCGGGGGTGCCCACCGATCTGCCGTTGCTCGAGACCGCCCGGCAGCGCTCGACGCCGGGCCAGCCCGAGCGCGCGCTGGAGGTGATCGGTGAACTGGAATGGGCGGCGCGTTTTATCGATGCGCCGTGCGTGGCCATCAGCGGCACCAACGGCAAGAGCA
>CAZJRH010000220.1:0-7832 GCA_964548215.1 uncultured Nitrospirota bacterium | reverse complement strand
CCCCGCGCTGGAGGGCGTGGACTATAACCCCCGCCTGATCCGGTGGTGCCGTCGCGCCCTGCCGTTTGCAACCTTCAACGTGAACAAACTGGACGCAGCGCTCTCCCATCCCGATGACACGTTCGATTTTATCTATGCCATTTCAGTTTTTACCCATCTGCCGCTTGAGCTGCAACAGCATTGGATCCGCGAGCTGACACGCGTGTTGCGGCCCGGAGGGGCGCTCTTCCTCACCACGCTTGGGACGACGAGATTATCCGACCTGACGCCGCAGGAGCGGCAACAATTCGACGCCGGCCGGCCGGTGGTGCGCCACGGCAACTACCGCGGCAGCAACATGTGCGCCGTCTACCATCCTGAGCAGGCCATGCGGGAGCTTGCGGGCGGACTGACAATCATGGACGTTGTACCGGGCGGCGCCAAAGACGCCAGTCAGGACGTTTTTCTGATGAGAAAATAGGCGATAATCGCGCCCCGGTCGACACGCTTGGGCGTGAGTAGAACTTTATCATTTAAATGATATAATTATGATACCTGAATGCTGAGGGGGACATGCCGATCATCAAACCGATCTCAAGCTTACGCAATAAAACCAGGGAAATCGCCTCACTGTGCCATGAAGAGGATGCGCCGGTCTATCTCACGACCAACGGCGAAGGCGACCTTGTCGTCATGAGCATCGATCATTATGAGCGGCTGAAGGCTCGCGTAGAACTTTTTGAAAAACTTGCCGTCGCGCAAGCGCAAACCGCCTCGGGGAAAAAGGGGGCAACACACGCCCAGGTGATCGCAAAGCTGAAGCGTCGATCGCGTCGTGCCGCCTGATCACCGCCTTCGTTATCTTCCGGCGGCCGTCGACGACCTCATCGCCATCCATGACTGGATCGCCAACGATTCTCCGGCCAGAGCCCGCGCGTTTATTGAACTGATCGATGCGCGCATCGGCCGCCTGGCCGCCCATCCGCGCCTTGGCAGGATTCCCCGCCATCCCAAATTGCAGGCCTTCGGCTATCGGGTGCTCATGATGGAGTCGTATCTCGTTTTTTATGTGATCCGCGGCCGCACGGTTGAAATTCACCGCGTGATCCATGGCTCGCGCCACCTGGACGATATCGTATGAGTCTCCGTTGGTCGCCGCACTCGACCCCGTCGAAGCGCTCCGGTATGAATGAGAATATCAAAAAAATACCGATGGGCGAGATAGCAAACCTCATTAGGAATTCTCATGGTAACAATTGAGCGGTTACTAAAGGCGCTCAGCCTTGTGATGGGAGCCTGCGAAGAATTCGTTCAGTTAGGCTATTTTCAACCCGGTGTCCAAACACGTTTTGACCAGTGGATTCGCGGCCTCCCAAAAGATCGCAAGCTCATGACCATCGAAATCGGTCGAATGGCTGAAAAGCAGCACAGTGGAACCGGTGCCGATATCAACGGTGTGGCTTTGGATGAAAGAGGTAAACCTAGCTTAGAATCACTGACCTTGCACTATAATGCTGAGGAACCAGGGCTCTTCGATCCAGCGATCATGCAATCCGTCCAAGGGAAGCTTGCTGCCCACAACGGCCCCAGATGCCGGGTACCATGGCCCTAGAAACCTCCACTACATATTGCTGCTACGTCAGCGCGACCTCAAGCGGCTTTTTGCGTAATTTGCTAACCTTAAGAACAGAAAACCCTATAACATTCCCTTTGTGATCCACTTTTCCCATGACTTGCTCGTTCTTAGTTCCCCTAAAATATCCCGCTTTGCTTTCAAAGGTAACTTCAAGGTAGTCACCTTCAGGATCGTACCAAAGCTTCACAATTTTTCTAGTCATAAAATATTCTCCATCAACGCCGATTTGCAGCAGCAAGAAGTTTAGTAAACAACCGGCGGCTGACCGCATCCGTCGTGTACAGAAACTCCGGGTGCCATTGCACACCGACGAGAAACGGATGATCCGGAGATTCCAGCCCCTCGATCACACCATCCTCCGCCCGCGCGTTGATCACCAGCCCCGGCCCGACGTGTTTCACGCTCTGATGATGCGAGCTGTTCACGCGGATCTTTTTCGATTTGACGATGCCGTGCAGCCGCGTGCCCGGCGTTACCGTCACCCAGTGCGACGGTTCGGTGGCCGAAGCCGGCTGCTGGTGCTTGATCAGCGGCTTCAATTGCGCCGGCAAATCCTGGTAGAGCGAGCCCCCGGCCGCCACGTTGAGCAACTGCATCCCGCCGCAAATGCCCAGCGTCGGCAGCTCGCGCTCGACGGCCTGTTTGGCCAGCGCCAGCTCAAAACCGGTCCGTTCCTGACTCATGATCTTGAAGCGATAGCGTTTTGTTTCCTGATAGAGCTTCGGATCGAGGTCCGGTCCGCTGCCCGTGAGCAGCAGGCCGTCGACCATCTTCAAAAGCCGGTCAATGTGCCGGTGATTATCGGTGATCGGCAGGATCAGCGGCAGGCCGCCGGCCGCCTCGATGGCTCGCACGTAGCGGGCGCGCAAAAAATAAGTCGGCTCCCGGCCGCCCGGGCGGTCCTTGTCGCCGGCATTGAAGTCGGAGGTGATTCCGATGATCGGTTGCGCGCGCCGCGCCTTATTGGCCATGACCGCTCCCCAGCGAAGCCTTCACCAATGAGCGCCAGTCGCCAGAGGGCGACGGCACAAAACCTTCCACGCGCCGTTTGAGCATCACAACGTTGTTAGGATACCACAAACTGACGTAGGGCAAATCCTCGGCCACGATCCGCTGCAGCTCGGCATAGATCTCCCGCCGCTCAATCGGATCGACCGTCAACCGGCCGCGCTCGGCCAGCCGATCGACGGCCGGATTGCGATAGCCGCCCCGATTGGAGCCCGCCGGCGGCATGCTGGCCGAATGAAAGACCTCGTAATAAATGTCCGGCTCGACAATGCCGACCCATGACAGCGTATACAGTTCGAAGTTGCCCGATTTGATGTCGGCGTAAAACGTCCCCCATTCATAGCTGCGGATCGTCATTTCAACACCCACGCCGGCCAGTTGTTGCTGCATCACCTCGGCGATGCGGCGCGCCTGTTCGTTCTGCGAGGTTTTAAAACTGAAGCTGGTCCGGAATTTCGGCCCGTCGCCGTCGGGATCGGCCAGGCCGGCCGCATCCAAGAGCGCCTTCGCCCGATCGGGATCATAGGGATACCGGGCGACGGCCGGCTCATAGGCCCAGTGGCCGGGGGCGAGCAGGCCGGTCGCCTCCGTCGCCCGCCCACGCAGCAATTCCCGGATGATCGTCGGGCGGTCGATCGCGTGGGCCAGGGCCTGGCGTACCCGACGGTCGGCCAGGCGCGCATCCCGGAGATTGAGGCCCAGATAGGTATACGTGGTGCTCGGCGCCTCAAGCACCCGGAAGCGTCCGTCGGCTTCGAGTAGCGGCAACGTCTCGATCGGCAACGCATTTTGCACCAGATCCAGATTACCCTTCTGCGCTTCCAGCAACCGGATCGTCTCGTCAGGCACGATCTTGATGATGATGCCGGGGATCTTCGGGGCGCCGGCATAATAGTCGGCAAACGCCGCCAGCTCCACCCGTTCGTCGGGTGCCCATCGCATCAGGCGAAAGGGGCCGGAGCCGACCGACCGGCGGCCGAAGCCTTGCCTGCCGGCAGGCAGGTCGCGACCCGCCGCCGGGGCCAGATGCGCCGGCACGATGCCCCGCACCATGTTGACCAGGAAGGGCGCGTGAGGCGCCGTGAGATGAAACTCGATCTCATACGGCCCGCGCACGGTGATCCGGTCGATCATGTCGTAGATCGCCCGGTGAGGCGACGCGGTCGCCGGGTCGAGGATCGACGCGAAGGTGTAGCGGACATCCTCGGCCGTCAGCTCGCGGCCGTCATGAAAACGCACGCCCCGGCGCAGGAGAAAGCGATAGGTCAGTGGATCGGGCTGCTCCCACCGTTCGGCCAGCTCGGGCGCGACCTGAAAGGCGGCATCGACGCGCACCAGCGAACCGTAGAGCAGATGGGCGATCCGTTCCGAGTAGGCGTCGGTCGCAAAGCGGGGGTCGAGGGTGACCGGATTGCTTTCAATGGCGATGACCAGCCGGTCATCCGGCGGCTGGGAACAGCCCGCCATCAGGACGAACAGACTGATCGCCCAAAACCACCGAGGCATTGAGGTCGCCCGCAAATCGGTGATATGCTCAAGCCAGGCGCACATGGCTCCGCAAAAACCCAAACCCTCCACCCGCCATTTGTTCGTCGCCTCGGACGCCACCGGCGAGACGGCCGAAAAGGTGGTCGATGCCGCGCTCTCGCAATTCGGCAAAGCCAACCTTGTCATGACCCGCCACACGGACATCCGCACCGAGGCCCAGGTCATCGCCCTGATCGAGGAGGCCGCCGGCCGGGAGGCGCTGGTGGTCTACACGATCATCTCGCCGCAATTGCGCGCGCTGCTGCAGCGCCGCGCGGCCCGGCTGAAAGTGCCGGCCGTCGATCTGATGGGCAACCTGCTGACCCACCTGGCCGCCCACCTGCACCGCTCCCCGCTCTCCGAGCCGGGCTTGCTGCACAAGGTCGATGCCGACTATTTTCACCGGATCGACGCCGTCGAGTTTGCCGTCAAGCACGACGACGGCCAGAGCCCGCAGACGCTGCATGAGGCCGACATCGTGCTGGTGGGCGTCTCCCGCACGACTAAAACGCCGCTCAGCATCTACCTGGCGCGCGAGGGCTGGATGGTCGCCAACGTGCCGCTGGTCTACGGCATCGACCCGCCGGCCGAGCTGTTCACGATCAACCAGAAACGGATCTTCGGTCTCACCATCGATCTGCAGCGGCTGGCCCACATCCGCAAGGCCCGTTTACGTCATCTGCCCACGCGCGGCGGCCCCGCGCTGGAATACGCCGACATGGACTACATCCTCAAGGAATCGCTCTACAGCAAGGAGCTCTTCTCCCAGCACCCGGAATGGCGCATTATCGACGTGACCGGCCGGGCGGTCGAAGAGGTCGCCAACGAAGTGCTCCGCGCGCTGAAAGCGAATGACCCCGACGATCAATAAAAAAGCGCCGGCCAAGCCGTTCATCGGCCGCCGGCGCCTGCATTCCGTTCACGGAGCGCCGGCGATGTTCATCGCCGACGCCTCCCTCTAGGCCGATTTGATGCCCTGATCCTGCTCGTACACCAGCACGGGCTGGCTCTGACCGCTAATGACATCATCGGTGATGATGCATTCCTTGACGTGATGGCGCTGCCGGAGCGATGGCAGCTCATACATCAGGTCCAGCATCACCAACTCCAGGATCGCCCGGAGACCCCGCGCGCCCGTTTTCTGGGCCCGCGCCTTGCGGGCCACGGCCTGCAACGCGCCGTCGGTGAACTTGAGCTTCACCTTCTCCAGACCGAACAGTTTCTCGTATTGTTTGATCAGCGCGTTTTTCGGCTGAGTCAGGATCTGGATCAGGGCCTC
The DNA here is from genome assembly GCA_964548215.1 of uncultured Nitrospirota bacterium. Taxonomy (GTDB): domain Bacteria; phylum Nitrospirota; class Nitrospiria; order JACQCE01; family JACQCE01; genus JBFMAJ01. The sequence continues at coordinate 2,403 of CAZJRH010000220.1, read as the reverse complement.
CTCGGTCAGATCGGTCAGCGTGGAGACGACCGGCAGCCGTCCGACAAACTCCGGGATCAAGCCGTATTTGACCAGATCCTCCGGCTCGGCGTGGCCGAAAAACTCGCCGGAGCGCCGCTCGCGCTTGCCGACCACCTTCGCCCCGAAACCTATCCGCGATCGGTGCAGCCGCTGCTCGATGATCTCTTCGAGGCCGACGAACGCCCCGCCGCAGATGAAGAGCACATCGGTCGTGTCGACCTGGACGAACTCCTGCTGGGGATGCTTGCGCCCGCCCTGCGGGGGCACGTTGGCGACCGTGCCCTCGATCAGCTTGAGCAACGCCTGCTGCACGCCCTCGCCCGACACGTCGCGCGTGATCGAGGGGGAATCGCTTTTGCGGCTGATCTTGTCGATCTCGTCGATGTAGACAATCCCGCGCTCGCACCGCTCCACGTCATACTCGGCGGCCTGGAGCAGCTTGAGGAAGATGTTTTCGACGTCCTCGCCCACGTAGCCCGCCTCGGTCAGCGTGGTGGCGTCGGCGATGGTGAACGGCACGTCCAGGATGCGCGCCAGCGTCTGGGCCAGCAGCGTCTTACCGGTGCCGGTCGGCCCCAGCATGAGGATGTTGCCCTTCTGCAGCTCCACGTCGTCACCGGCCGACGGCGCGGGGGCGTTGACCCGCTTGTAATGATTGTGCACGGCCACCGCCAGGATCTTCTTGGCCCGGTCCTGGCCGATGACGTAGTCGTCCAGGATGTGCTTAATTTCCGCCGGCGCCGGCAGCTTCGACGGGGCGCCCTTCCGCTCTTCTTCCCACTCCTCCTCGATGATGTCGTTGCACAGATCGACGCACTCATCGCAGATATAGACGGTGGGCCCGGCGATCAGCTTGCGGACTTCATCGCGCCCCTTGCCGCAGAATGAACAACGCAGCCCCTCGACTTTTTCCGGTTTTGCCATGATCGCCCCCCCCTACACCATGCCGTCCGCGGTCGAATCTACCGGCTGACCGGCGCGGGCTCCCGTTTTTCGGACGCCGGCGCCTTGGCGATCACCTCATCGATGAGGCCGTACTCGCGGGCCGAATCCGGCGACAGGAAATAGTCCCGCTCCGTGTCCCGCGCCAGCCGCTCGACCGATTGCCCGGTGTGCTTGGCCAGGATCTCGTTGAGCCGTTCGCGCATTTTCAGGATTTCCCGAGCGTGAATGTCCACCTCGGTGGCCTGCCCCTGGAACCCGCCCATCGGCTGATGGATCATGATCCGGGCATTGGGCAATGCGTACCGCTTCCCCTTGGTGCCGGCCGCCAGCAGCAACGCGCCCATGCTGGCCGCCTGGCCGATGCAGATCGTCGAGACGGGCGACTTGATGTATTGCATGGTGTCATAAATCGCCAGGCCCGAGGTGACCATGCCGCCGGGCGAATTGACGTAGAGGTGAATATCCTTTTCAGGATCCTCCGCCTCCAGGAACAATAACTGGGCGATGATGAGGTTGGAGAAATTGTCGTCGATCGGAGCCCCGATGAAAATGATGCGGTCCTTGAGCAGTCGCGAATAAATGTCGTAGGCCCGCTCGCCCCGGCTCGTCTGTTCGATCACCATTGGAATTAACATTATCGTTTCTCCTTTACACCGCCCACTGGTGGGCGGTGTTACGTCCGATTCTCAGTACCTCTAAACCGCCGCGCACTCGTGCGCGGCGTCATGTCCGATTCTCAGTACCACTTTACGCCGAACATTCTCATTCTCCCTTGGCCACCGCGGCCTGGGCCAGCAAATAGTCGAGCGTCTTGTCCTCGAGCACCTTGCGCCGGAGCTGTTCCAGCGTGCCGTCCTGCCGCACCAGTAGACGCCGGAGTTGTTCAGGCGTGATTTTCATCTCGGTGGCCAGGCCGCGCAATTCCGCATTGACCTCATCATCGTCCGCCGACAAGCCGGCGTCCGCCGCAATCGCCTCCAGCAGGAGCGTGCCCTTCACCCGGTCGGTGGCCACCGGCTCGTACGTGGCGCGAAATTGCTGCGCCGCCTCCGGCGTCGGCCCATCGTCGTTGCAGGCTCCGGGCGCGTGCGACGCGTGGTCGTGCGGGTGCACCCGGTTGTAGAGACGGTTCAGTTCCCGGTCGAGCAGCGCCGGGGGCACCACAAACCGGTGCTGCTCGATCAACTGCTTGACGAGGCCCTGCTTCTGCTTCGCCTCGGACTCTTTGCGGCGCGCCCGCTCCAGTTCCTCGCGAAGCCGCTGCCGGAGCGCGGTCAGCGAGTCGGCGCCGGCATCCTTGGCCAGCTCATCATCGATCGCCGGCATCACCTTGCGCTGGACCGCCTGGATGGTGATGGAAAAAATCGCCTCCTTGTCCCGCAAGGCCGGCTGCACGTCCTGGCCGAGCGGCAGGCGCGCCTCGACCGTCTCGCCGGC